>NZ_QZFV01000081.1:0-72314 GCF_003600245.1 Amycolatopsis panacis | reverse complement strand
CCACATATCGCCAAGAAACTCCTGCGTCCCGTTATGACGCAGATGCATGCACGCGATCTCCACCGCCCGGTGCAATCCACACGACTTCGGCCGCCCGATCTTCTTATTCCACGGCTCGGTCAACGATCCACGGACTCGCCACACAAGCTCCTGCATCTGCGACAACATGAGGCCTGTAGTACGATGGTAGCGCAACGGTTCTCCCGGGTATTGAGGATTCTTTGGTCGGAACTCTCAAATTTTCTCGCGAGGACCGTTGCCTTTCTCGGTGACACGCCGGAGTGGATCAGTAATTCACGTAATTACTCACAATGGTTTTGAATAACGCTCAGTGAAGTAGATCCAATGGTTCCCCTGCCTCTCGTGATCGCTGGAGAAGCGGTTCATGTGACGGCGCAGATTCTTGCCGAAGATCTACCGGGGCAGCGCGGCTGGCGCGAGTTCTTGACCTCCGATTTCCACTCGGCGCTCGATGGCGTGCCTTCGGCAACGATTATGGTTGACGAACTGGAGTTCGAGATCGCGACAGACACCTCTCGCATCATCGCCTTCTCGGCGAAAGTGGATCTTCGTCGTTATCGCCGGTCGGAGGAAACATGCTCGTCTTCGACAGCGCAGTCATGCCTGGTGCGGTTGGCGATCGACGTCGAGCCGGAATCAGGTCACGTGTACGAGTACCAAGGTAGATTTTGGCACAGGATCCTGATGGCGGACTGTCTCTATGTGGGTGCGGTCGCGCCTGCGGAAGTCGATAGCTGGATCCTGTCTCCGCAGGGGGTCTGGCTGGGAATAGGCGAAAATCGGAGCCTGGCTGCGGTGCGAATAGAGTCGAATGGTCATCCGATCGGACCTATTCGGGGTCGTGCCGGGCTATTGTCATTCTGGAGACGGACGGAATCGGCGGGGACTCGCGGTAGATCCCGGCGGGCGGGCATCCTGCATCGCAGCACCTTCCACACCCGCCCGGCGTAAAGCACCGGCCAGGCCTCCGAACGCGTGCAATTCCCCGCAACCTTGCCCACCCCGCACCGACCACGGTGTGATCGGGACAACGGCACAATCCCGTCGGTGAGGAGTGGTGATGACCCGAACGCTGGATCCGGTGGAACTGGAGCGCACGCCCCAGGCCCGCGTCGACGCCTGGCTGGCCCGGTTCGAGGCGGCGCTGGCGGCACGCGACATCGAGGCCGCGGCCGAGTTGTTCGCGCTTGGCAGTTTCTGGCGTGACCTGGTCTCGTTCACCTGGAACCTCACGACAGTGGAGGGTCGTGAGGGCGTCACCGACCTGCTCGCCGGCTGCCTCGACGAAACCGGCGCGTCCGGCTTCCGGACCACGGAACCGCCGACGGAGGCGGGTGGCGTCATCGAAGCGTGGATCGAGTTCGAGACTGCGGCCGGTTACGGCAAGGGGCACCTACGGCTGAAGGACGAAGGCGCCTGGACGCTGCTGACCACTCTGCGTGAGCTGAAGGACTTCCCGGAACCGCGCGGTGACCGCCGGCCGAAGGGTGCCCGCTACGGCGCGATCGAGGATCGCCGGTCGTGGGCGGAGGATCGCGAGGCCGAACAAGCCGAACTGGGCTACGAGCGGCAGCCGTACGTCGTTGTCATCGGTGGTGGGCAGGGTGGGATCGCCCTTGGCGCTCGGTTGCGTCAGCTCGGGGTGCCCGCGTTGGTGGTCGAGCGCAACGAGCGGGCCGGTGACTCCTGGCGCAAGCGGTACAAGAGCCTCTGCCTGCATGACCCGGTCTGGTACGACCACCTGCCCTACCTGCCGTTCCCCGAAAACTGGCCGGTGTTCTCGCCAAAGGACAAGATCGCGGACTGGCTGGAGATGTACACCCGGGTGATGGAGGTGCCGTACTGGACCCGGTCCGAGGTCACCTCCGCCGAGTACGACGAGGATGCGCAGCAATGGCGGGTCGTGGTGGACCGGGCGGGCGATGAGGTGGTGTTGACGCCGCGGCACGTGGTGTTCGCGACGGGGATGTCGGGCAAGCCGAATCTGCCCGCGCTGGCGGGGATGGACGAGTTCGAAGGGGATCAGCACCATTCCTCGCAGCATCCCGGGCCGGAGGGGTATGCGGGCCGGAAAGCGGTGGTGATCGGTTCGAACAACTCCGCGCACGACATTTGCGCGGCGCTGTGGGAACACGGCGCGGACGTGACCATGGTGCAGCGCTCGTCGACGCATGTCGTGCGTTCGGAATCGTTGATGGAATTCGGCCTCGGCGACCTCTACTCGGAGCGGGCCGTGCGCGGCGGGATGACCACGGAGAAGGCGGACATGACCTTCGCCTCGCTGCCGTATCGGATCATGCACGAGTTCCAGATCCCGATCTACCGGCAGATCGCAGAACGCGACGCGGACTTCTACCGGCGTCTCGAAGAGGCCGGCTTCGAGCACGACTGGGGCGACGACGGGTCCGGGCTGTTCATGAAGTACCTGCGCCGCGGTTCGGGCTACTACATCGACGTCGGTGCGGCGGAATTGGTGGCGGGCGGCGAGATCAAGCTCGCGCACGGCCAGGTCGACCACCTCTCCTGATTAAGGGCTGTGAAGGGTCCCTTCACGGACGCAGCGTCCGTGAAGGGACCCTTCACAGCGTGCGGCGGGAGGGGAAGTCGGGCGGGCGGCGCTCGGCGAAGGCGCGCAGGCCCTCGCGGGCGTCGGCTGAGGTGAACGCCTGCTGCCCGTAGTGCGCCTCGTGGTGGAAGGCCTGGTCCTGCGGGAGATCGCCCAGCCGCAGCACGGCTTCCTTGATGGTGGCGAGCGCGGTGCCGCTGCGGGCGGCGAGCCGGTGCGCGCGGGCCAGCGCGGAATCGAGTAGTTGCTCGGCGGGGACGACCTCGTTGAGCAGGCCGTAGCGCAAGGCCTGCGCGGCGGTGATCCGGTCGCCCTGCAACATCAGCTCCATCGCCCAGGCGTACGGGATCTGCCGCGTCAGCCGGGTCAGCGTGCCGCCCGCGGGCACCACCCCGACCCCGCTTTCGGGCAGCCCGAATTCCGCGGTGTCGGCGGCGATGCGCAGGTCGGTCGACAGCATGATCTCGAACCCGCCGCCGAGACAGAGCCCGTTCACCGCGGCGAGTACCGGCTTGAACAGCCTGGTGTGCTTCTGGTGCGCCGGGTCCCACTCGGAGATGTCGAACCGCCCCTCGGCCAGCACCGGAATCGACTCGGTGAGATCGGCGCCGACGCAGAACGCCCGCTCGCCCCGGCCGGTGAGTACCGCGACGGCGATCGAGTCGTCGTCGCGGACCTCGGCGAAGGCGGCGCCCAGCTCCTCGTACATCGCCAGGGTCAGCGAGTTCAGCTTTTCCGGCCGGTCGAATCGGAGCACCGCCACCGCACCGTCGCGGTCGAGGGAGATGCCCGCCATCAGATCGCCCCCTTTGCCCGCAGCGCGGCGATGTCCTGCTCGTCCAGCCCGGCGAACGCACGCAGCACGGCCGCCGTGTGCTCGCCGGCTTTCGGCGCGAGTCCGCGCGGCTGGGCCGGGGTGGCACCGAGCTTGATCGGGGAACCGAACATGCGCAGCTCGCCGAATTCCGGGTACTCGACGTCCACGACCATGTCGCGCGCGGCGATTTGCGGATCCTCCACGACTTCGCCGATGTCCTTGACCGCACTGAGCGGCACCGCGTCGCCGGCGATCTCCTCCAGTTCGCGTTTCGTCTTGTCCGCGAACCATTCGTGCAGCACCGGGCGGACCCGGCGTTCGTACACCGCGGGCACGAACCGCTTGGCCATCGTGTCGATCTCCGGGTCTTCGGCCAGCTCCGGCGAACCGAACAGCTCGCACGAGATCCGCCAGAATTTGTCGGTGTATCCGCCGAAGAACACGAACCCGTCCCGGCACGGGTACAGCTCATAGGGTTTCACGAACGGATGCTCGTTGCCGAGCGGGCTGGGCACGTTCCCCTCGACGGTGTAGGACACCACGGCGTTCTCGGTCAGGCTCAGCACGGAGTCCTGCTGTGAAACGTCGACGAGCTGTCCTTCGCCGGTGCTTTCCGCGTGCCGGAGTGCGGCGAGGGTGCCGATGACCGCGTACAGGGTCGCGGAGAGGTCCCCGATGATGGTGCCGACCCGCGCCGGCGGACGGTCCGGGAAGCCGTTCATCGACCACAGCCCGCCGGTCGCCTGTGCACTGTTGTCGTAGGCGGGACGACGCCGGTACGGGCCGGTCTGCCCGTACCCCGAGATGGCCGTGTAGACCAGCCGCGGGTTCTCCTGCCGCAGCACCTCGTAGCCGACGCCGAGTTTGTCCATTGTGCCCGGCCGGAAGTTCTCGACCAGCACATCGGCGCGGCGCACCAGTTTCTTCAGCAGCTCCGTGCCCTCGGCGGTGGCCAGGTCTATGGTCAGCCCGAGCTTGTTCCGGTTGAACTGCGCGAAGAACGCGCTGAACCCGGTATCCCCGGTTCCGTGCAGCATCGGCGGGAAGTCACGGGCGTAGTCCGGATCCCGTGGGTTCTCGATCTTGATCACGGTGGCGCCGAGATCGGCCAGCAGCATCGAGCAGAACGGCCCGGCCACGACGCGCGTGATGTCCAGGACCACGATGCCGCGCAACGCTCCTTCGGGCAGTCCGCCGGGTGGCAGCGCGCCTTCGTCGATCGTCATGGTGTGCCTCTTCGCTTCTCGGATACCGTCTGCTCAGCCTTGATCCACGCGGATCCCCGCTTCGAGCAGTGTGCCGCAGACGGGGCTGTAGTACTCGTCGATCAGCACGCGCGCGCCGCCGGTGGTGCGGGGCCGGACCCGCACGCCGTGCTCGGCAAGCCGTTCGGCGGCGACGTGGGTGAGCTTTCGTGCCGCGCCGTGCCAGTCCGCGTCGTTGCCCAGCCGGGCGCCGCTGGCGGGTACGTACCAGCCGTGCTCGTCCCGGCGGGGTGCGGAGGCGCCGGCCGGGACAGCGTTCGGCACCGGTCGCTCGGGTGCGCTGCCGAGCCGTTCGGCGCGCACGGCGGCGCGGGCTTCCCGCGTGGCGGCTTCGTTCACAACCCCGTCGGTGAGCACCACACCGTAGGTGTGCAAAGCGGTTTCCTCCGTGACGTACTGGTCACGGACGTCGGCGGCGACCAGCTGCGGGTCCCGCAACAGCGGGTCGCCGTATCCGCCGCCACCGGCGATCCATTGCACCAGAACGTCCTCACCGCGGATGGTGACCGACTGCTGGTTGATCGCCAGCAGCTCCCGCGCCTCGGCGCCGAGTGAATCCCTCGTCGGCACCCGGCCCGCGGAAAGCAGTCGCGCGACATCGGTTTCCCGCCAGACTTCGTGACCGCTGCCGCCGCCGGGAAGACCTCCGCCGAAACCGTCCGCGACGACCTGGGCGCTCGGCGCGAACACGGTCTGGGTGACCTCGTCGGCGCCGTGCAGGGTCCACGCGAAGCGCAGCCCGAGACCGCCGCGGTGCGCGCCGTGGCCGGCGCTGTCGAGATTGAGTTGCTTCCACAGGTACAGCACCGGATAAAGCATCTCGTTCATCTCGACGTCCGGCAGCATGTTGTTGACCTGCGTCATCATCCCGGCGCAGTCGAGCCCGTCGCGTTCGGGCTGGGCGCCCGCGCCCATCCCGCCACCGTCCATATTGAACAGTACAAAGTAGTCACCGTCATCGGTGGTGCCCGCGGAAATGCCGCCGGTCCACGAATCGCCCCACACCCCTTGGGTGCGCTCGCGGATCTCTTCGTCGCTGCTGCCGCGACAGGCCTGGTTCAGCAGCTTGGTGACCACTCGGCTGACCCGGGCGCCGGTGGTGAGGTGCCCGTTGCTGATCGGCGCGGGCGGCCGGGGGTGCACGATCGAACCGGGCTCGGCGACGATGTCGAACGCGGTCATCACGCCTTCGTTGAACGGCACATCCCAGGCGAGAATCGGCACCACGGCAGTCGCGACGCTGCCGACGAGCGCGCCGTAACTGCAGTTGACGAACCCGTCGGTCTGCTCGCTGGAACCGCTGAAATCAAAGGTGATCTGATCCTCGCGCTTGGTCATCGTGCACGCGACCCGGTACAGCTCGTCGTCATGACCGTTGTGCTCGGTCCATTCCTCGGCGGCGTAGCTGCCGTCCGGGATCCGCGCGATCCGTTCGCGCACCACCTGTTCGGCCAGCGCGAAGGAAAGCCGGGTGTAGTCACGGAACACGTCGAAGCCGAATTCCTCGACGGTGCCGAGCAATCGCCGGATCCCGGTGTTGTTGCTCGCCACCAGGCTGCGCACGTCGTTCCAGAACAACGCGGGCACCCGCACGTTGTTGAGCAGGATCCGGCGTACCCATTCGACCGGCTCGCCGCGTTCGAAGACCTTCACGCCGGGTGGCAGGCGCAGTGCCTCGGCGTAACAGTCGCGCGCGCCGGGGGCGAACCCGCCGGGGGTCATCCCGCCGACGTCGACCAGGTGCGCCTGCGACTGCGCCCAGCCGATCAGCTCGTCGCCGTGGAAGATCGGCGAGATCACGTTGGTGTCCGGCGGATGGCTCGCCCCGGCGGTGTGCGGGTCGTTGCAGATGAAGGCGTCGCCGGGGGCCAGCGGTTCGCCCTCGATCGCCTTGACCAGGTTCTGCACGGCGACGCTGCCGGAGCCGATGTGGAACTGGACGTAGTCGGAGTAGGCGTAGATGCGGCCGGTGGGATCGAACAGCGCGGTGTTGAAATCGCCGGCCTCGGTGATCACCGGGGAACCCGAGGACCGGATCATCGCGATGCCCATCTCCTCCACAATGGAGTCCAGGCGCATCCGGATCACCTCCAGGGTGACCGGGTCGTAGCCCTCGGGCAGCTGGTGCGGGGTGCTCATGGGTCGTCTCCTTCGGCGGGTGGGCTCAGCGGGCGGCGAGGCGCAGCAGGAAATCGCCGCTGCCGGTCAGCTCGACGGTCGCCCCGGTGGGCACGTAGACGGTGGTGTCGGGTTCCTCCAGCAGGCACGGGCCGTTCGCCCGGCCCAGCGCGCCGAACCCGCGGTGCACGTCCATTTCGACGCGTTGCCCGGTGAGCGGTTCGAGCACGCTGCGGCGGCTGTGCTCGTAGGGTTCGTCGTCGGCCCCGGCGAACTGCCGCACGGTCTGCACCTCGCTGCGGCCGATCGCCCGGACCCGCGAGTTCACCAGCAGGATCTCGGCTTCGGTCCAGGCGGTGCCCGCGCCGAACTCCTCCTCGTAGTCGGCGATGAACTGCGCGCGCAGCGCCTCCTTGCCGTCCTCGCCGAAGGTTCCGGCCGGCAGCCGGGTGGTGACCTCGAAGATCTGGCCGACGAACTTCATGTCGGCTTCGCGGTGGAGTTCGCGCCGGTCCTGCGGGATTCCTTCGGCGGCGAACCAGGCCTGCGCGCGTTCTTCGAGCGCCGCGAACTCCTTCTCCAGCGCCGCCGCGGGCTGCGCGAGCGTCCACGGGCTGGTCTGCACGGCGGAGAAGACCGAATCCGCGTGCATCAGGCCGTAGGCGGAGAACACCGCGGCGTTACGCGGGATCACCACCTCGCCGACACCGGCTTCGGCGGCGATGGCGGCGGCGAACAGGCCGCAGGCGCCGCCGAACCCGACGAGGGTGAACTCGCGGGGATCGTGCCCGCGGTTGACGGTGATCTTGCGCAGTGCGTTGGACATCTGCGAAGTGGCGAGCCGGTACACGCCCTCGGCCGCGGCGTCGTCGGTGAGGCCGAGCGGCTCGGCCACGTGCTTGCCGAGCGCGGCCCTGGCCTGGTCCGGGTAGAGCGGCACGGTGCCGCCGAGATAGTAGTCCGGGTTGATCAGCCCGAGCACGAGCGCCGCATCGGTGACCGCGGGCCGGGTACCGCCCTTGCCGTAGCAGGCCGGGCCGGGCACCGAACCCGCGGAGTGCGGGCCGACGCGCAGCAGGTTCCGCCCGTCCACCCAGGCCAGGCTGCCGCCGCCGGCGCCGATGGTCTCGATGTCGACGGCGGTGAGGCTGGTCGGCAGCCCGCCGATCTCGGCGCGGGGGAGCAGCCGGAACTCGTCGTCCAGGATCGCCGCGGCGTCCAGGCTGGTCCCGCCCATGTCCGCGGTCAGCACCCGGGCGCGGCCGAGCTGCTTGCCCAGCAGCCGAGCACCGGTGACCCCGCCTACCGGACCGGAGTTGAACATCGAGATCGGCGCCTTGCCGGTCTCCTCCACGGACAGGAACCCGCCGTGCACCTGCATGATCTGCACTCGCGTGCGCAGGCCCCGCCGCTGCAGCTCCTCGGCGAGGTGCTCGAAGTGCGACGACACGATCGGCTTGACTGCCGCGTCGAGTGAGGTGGTGACCATGCGCTCGTACTCGCGGTAGACCGGGGTGAGCGCGCTGGAGAGCGTGTAGGGCAGGTCCGGGTGGTGCTTCGCGAGGTAGTCGCCGATCGCCTTTTCATGCACAGCGTTGCGGAACGACCACAGCAGGCACACGGCGATGGTCTCGGCGCCGGTAGCGAGCACCGTGTCCACCGCGTTCGCGATCGCCGCTTCGGTGAGCGGGACGAGGACCTGGCCGTGCGCGTCGATCCGTTCGGCGACCTCGACGATGCGGCGTCGCTGGACGATGTCGGGCGGGGCCGCCATCTTGTGCGGATCACGTTCGTCGGTGCGGGCCGAGCGCGCGATGCGCAGGGTGTCGCGGAATCCCTGGGTGGTCAGCAGCCCGACCGCCGCGTACTTCTGTTCGTCGACGGCGTTCGTGACGATGGTGTTGCCGAGGACGAACCGGTCGACCTCGGCGAAGAACTCCGTTTCCGACCGGCCGGCGCGCTCCTGCAGCACGGCGAGTGCGTTCAGGATGCCGGTGGTCACGTCCTTGGTGGAGAACGCTTTGCCGCGGATCGCTCGCCCGTCGGCGATCGCCACGGCGTCGGTGAACGTGCCACCGACGTCGATGCCCACGTGCAGGGTCATGATCGCTGTCTCCCTTGACTGCGTCGAAGTTTTCAGTGCTTTGTGGACGGTTCAGTGGCCAGCGCCCGTGCGGTGCCGGAGGTGAGCGGACGGCCGATCCGCTCGGCCAGCCAGACGCTCGTGTCCACGAGCTTGGCCAGGTCGATCCCGGTGTGGATGCCGAGGCCGGCTAGCTGCCACACGAGGTCCTCGGTGGCCAGGTTGCCGGTCGCGCCACCGGCGTACGGGCAGCCGCCGAGCCCGCCCGCCGAGGCGTCCACGGTGCGCACGCCGGCCCGCAGGGCGGTCAGGGTATTGGCCAGCCCCTGCCCGTAGGTGTCGTGGAAGTGCACCGCGATCTGTCCGATGTGGACATCCGCGGCGGTCAGTGCGGAGAGCAGCGCCGCGACCCGGCCGGGCGTGGCTACGCCGATCGTATCGCCGAGGCTCAGCTCGGTGCAGCCGAGCCGGAGCAACCGGCTCGCCGTCGCGACGACCTGTGGGATCGGTACTTCGCCCTCCCACGGATCGCCCCAGCACATCGACAGATAGCCGCGTACGTTCAGCCCGGCCTCGCGAGCGCGGGCGACTACCGGGGCGAACATCTCCAGCGACTCGTCGACGGTCCGGTTCAGGTTGGCTTTCGCGAAACTCTCCGTGGCCGAAGCGAACACGGCGATGTCGGTGACGCCGAGGTCGAGCGCCCGGTCCAGCCCACGCCGGTTGGGCACCAGCACCGGATACCGCACGCCGGGGCGCCGTTCCACCCGCCGCAGTACCTCTTCGGCGTCGGCCAGCTGCGGCACCCACTTCGGGTGCACGAGGCTGGTCGTCTCGATCACCGTGTGGCCCGCGTCGGCCAGCCGTGCCACCAGTTCGACTTTGACGTCGGCGGGCACGATCGCCTGCTCGTTCTGGAGTCCGTCGCGGGGGCCGACCTCGCAGATCGTCACCGAGCCGGGCAGACCGGGCAGCGGGTCGACGCCGTAGTGCGGCAGCGGGTTCATCGGATCACTCCTTGCCGCGGAGTTCGGCGAGGACCTTCTCCGCGTGCTCGGCGCGCACCGCCCGGTCGGCGATGAGCCGGGCCACCACCGCAGGTACCTCCTCGGGCGTCGCGCCGATGGTGGTGGCGATCGTGCGGGCGTGCAAAGACATGTGCCCGCGCTGGATGCCTTCGGTGGCCAAAGCTCGCACGGCGGCGAAGTTCTGGGCCAGCCCGACCGCGGTCACGATCTGCGCCAGCTCAGCGGCGCTCGTGACCCCGAGCAGGGCGACGCATGCCTGCGCGACCGGGTGCACCTTCGTGGCCCCGCCGACCAGGCCGACCGGCATCGGCAACTCCAGCGTACCGACCACGTTGCCGTCCGCGTCGGCTTCGAACCGCGACAGCGAGGTGTAGTGCCCGGCCGGGGAAATCGCGTGCGAGTGCGCGCCCGCTTCGACCGCGCGGGTGTCGTTGCCGGTGGCCAGCACCACCGCGCTGATTCCGTTCATGATGCCCTTGTTGTGCGTGGCCGCCCGGTACGGATCGGCCTCCGCGAGCGCGGCCGCGTGCACCAGGTCGGCCACCACGGCCGGGCCACCCAGCAGCCCGGCGTCGAACACCGCGCGCGCCCGCGACAGCCGCAGATCGGCTTTGTTGGTGAGGATGCGCAGCAGCGGACGGCCCGCCGCGATCTGTCCGGCCCGCGCGGCGACTGCCTCGGCCATCGTGTTGACGGCGTTGGCCCCCATCGCGTCCCGGACGTCGACCTGCAGGTGCGCCACCACGTAGCGGCCGGCACGGGAGTCGACGAGGCGGACCGCGAGGTCCCGGACCCCGCCGCCGAACTCGACTAGCTTCGGGTCCTGCGCGTTCGCCAGCGCGATGAGTTCCTCGCGGGCCTCCAGCAGCCGCAGCCGCCCGGCCTCGGGGTCGGCGACTTCGAGCAGCTGGATCTGCGCCTGCATGACCGGGGTGGTGGAGCTGGTGGCGAACCCGCCGTGGGCACGGGCGATCTTCGCCGCGTTGCTGGCCGCGGCGACCACCGAGGGTTCCTCTGTGGCCATCGGCACCAGCACCTCGCGGCCGTCCACCACGAAGTTCGTGGCCAGCCCCAGCGGGACGCCCAGTACCCCGACGACGTTCTCGATCATCTGGTCGGCGAGCGCGGTGCCGAGGCCCTGCTCCGGATCCAGCACCGCCAGCACGGCCGGATCGAGGCCGGTGGCCGCCGCGGCCGCGGTGCGCCGCTCCCCGATCGCGAGATCGCGGAACCCCTGGATACGGCTGGTGCGCGTCATGGCGCCCCTTCCACTTCGACGTGGTGGTGGATACGGGGCCGACGTTAGGCGCGCGACGCCCGGTCCGGAATGGACCGATCGTCCAGCGCGGATCGGGGTCTCATGGACCGTCCGACAGCCGGGCCAGCCGGACCGCGACGGTCAGCCGGAACACCCGGTCGGGCTCCTGCCACTCCGGCCCGAGCAGCTCGGCGACCCGATCCAGACGCTGGAGCACGGTGTTCTTGTGCACGTGCAGCGCACGCGCGGTGGCCACCGGGCTCATCCGGTTGCCGAGATAGGCGGCCAGCGTCGGCAGCAGCGTGCCGCCATGGCCGGCGTCCCAGTCCACGACCGGTCCGACCACGCGGCGCACGAACGCCGCCACCCGCGTGTTGCCAGGACCGAACAACGCGGCGTAGGGCAGGTATTCGTCGGTAGTGACCGCGGCGTCGGCGATGCCGAGCGCGGGTAGCGCGCGGGCACAGGCTCCGGCCGCTTCGACCTCCGTGCCCAGCCCGGAGGGCAGGTCGTCGACGGATGCGGCCACCGCGAGCACCGCCGTGCCGAGCGCTTCCCGAACCACCGCGTGCACGGCCCGCCCGGCCACCTCTGGATCGCGGTCTTCGGTCAGCGCCACAACGTGCTCGGCGTGCTCGCCGACCAGCGCGGCGGCTCGCCGGGCCGCCCGTGCCGCTTGCCGCTGACGGTCGGCGGGCACCGCGAGCACGACGACCGAACGCAGCTCGTCGAGCCGGATCCCGCGCGCCCGCGCCCGGTCCGCGATGTCGGCCAGACGATCGGGATCGCCGGAGACCAGCTCGGCCAGCAGATCGCCGCGAACCCGCTGCTCGGCCTCGGCCAGCGCGTCCTGCTTGAGCCGCAGCAACGCGGTGATCTGCGCGGCGCGTTCGGCGGTGCGGCGTTCCACCGGCCCGAACTCGACCTCGCCCTCCTCCAGCAGGAGCGCGCCGAGCAGCGCCGACCCGGCCACCACGGCGACCGCGAGCGCCCCGTCGCCGGTGGCCACGCACCGTCCGCTGTGCCTGCTCTGGCGCACCGCGGGGTTCTTCGCCGCGCTGTTCTCGTCCAAAATGGACACTCGGCAGCGCAGTGCCCGGCCGAGCGCGGTGGCCACCTCACCGGCGTCCCCGCCCTGCAGCACCAGGCTGGTCAGGTCGGTGTGCACGCCGCTGGCCCGTTCCATCGCCTCCACGTGCCGGGCCAATTCGCCATATGCGTGCCGGGTTTCCTCCGCGGCGGCCTGCGTGCGCTCCAGCAGCCGCGCGGTCTGCAGGACGACCGCGGCATGGTCGGCGAAGGCGGAGAGCAGGGAGATCTCGTCGGGGGAGAAGGCGTGTTCGAAACGGTTCGCCGCGAACAGCACGCCGATCACCTCCTCACCGGCGAGCAGCGGGACCCCGAGCAGCGAGACCAGACCCTCCGCGCGTACGGCGGCGTCGATCCCGGATTCGTGCGGCGCCTGGGTCATCGCGTCGTAGCTCGACGTCCAGCGCGGCCGCCGCCCTTCCACGACCATGCTGGCCAGCCCCATCCCCGGGGGCACGCGCAACCCCGCGAACGCGGGCGCGACCGTGCCGAGCGTGGTCCGCACTCGCAACTCCCGGCTGTGCGCGTCGAACTCCGACAGGTAGGTCACGTCCGTGCCGACCAGGTCGTGTGCACGCTCCACCAACCGGGACAGCAGTTCGTCCACATCCCGCAGCTGGGCCAGCTCGCGGGCCGAGGAGAACAGCGCGGACAGCTCCCGCCCGCGCCGCCGCCAGCGCGCGACCCCGGCGCCGAGCCGGCGCACCTCGGCGGAGATCCGGGCCACGTCCTGCTCCGGCAGGCCGCTGCCCGACAACAGCTCGCGCACTTCGCCGTCCGGCTCGGGATGTCCGGCCGAGGCCGCGCCGAGCAGGCCGACCACCACGTCGACCGGAACCGCCGCCATGTCCGCTCACCTCACCCCGTACCAGTGCCGATCACTGCACGATACCTACCTGCGGGGTTCGGTCACTCCGCCACGACCAGCCGGAACCCGGCGTCCCACCCGGTCCGGGCGAGCAGCTCACGATGGCGTTCCTGCCACCGTCCGCCCGCCACTCGGTCCAGTGATGCACCGTGAGGACGGCCATCCATCAGACGAGCGCCGGCTCATCCGTGACGGCCTGACGGGCGTAGCGGCGTGCCATGGCGGCGCACACGATCAGCTGGATCTGGTGGAACAGCATGAGCGGCAGCACGATCAGCCCGACCTCGCTGTGTCCGAAAAGGACAGTAGCCATGGGCAGGCCGCTGGCGAGACTCTTCTTCGACCCGCAGAACACGATGGTGATCCGGTCCGCCCGGGAGAAGCCGAGCAGCTTCGCCCCGCCGCCGGTCGCGCCGAGCACGATCGCCAGCAGTAGCACGCACACCGCGAGCAGGACCAGCAACGGGCCGGGCTCCAGCGTGTGCCAGGTGCCCTCGGCCATGCCCGCGCTGAACGCCGTGTAGACCACCAGCAGGATCGAACCGCGGTCCACCAGCTTCAGCGGGGTCGAATGCTGCTGCACCCAAGGGCCGATCCAGCGGCGCGCGAGCTGCCCGGCCACGAACGGCAGCAGCAGTTGCGCCACGATGTCCAGCACCGCCGAACCGCTCACGCCTGGTCCGTCGGCCGACAACAGGAGCGCGACCAGCAACGGCGTCAGCACGATGCCGAGCAGGTTGGACAGCGAGGCACTGCAGATCGCCGCGGCCACGTTGCCCTTCGCGATCGAGGTGAACGCGATCGAGGACTGCACGGTCGAGGGGAGCAGGCAGAGGAACAGGACGCCGGTATAGAGCGGCTCGGTCAGGAGTCCGGGGGAGAGCAGCGAAGCGGCCAGTCCCAGCAGCGGGAACAGCACGAAGGTCGCGCAGAGCACCGTCGTGTGCAGCCGCCAGTGCCGGAGCCCGTCCAATGCCTCCTGCCCGGACAGCCGGGCGCCGTAGAGGAAGAACAACAGCCCCACCGCGATCTTCGAGGCGATCCCGAAGCCGGTGGCGGCCGAGCCGGTGGCGGGCAGCAGGGAAGCGATGCCCACGGTGGCCAGGATCGCCGCGATGAACGGGTCGATCCGCAGCTTGGTCAGCAGAGCGGAGACGGGGCGGGTCAGCGAGGTGAGGAGGTCGGTCATGGCACTCCTTTCGCCGCTCATTCTCCGGTGGCACCCGGTCATTCGGAACCCCGATGACCGTACTGACTGACATCACGAATCACGATAAGATGGGTGCGTGCTGGACCCTCGCCTGTGCCGTTCCTTCCTCGCGGTCGCGGAGACCCGTAGCTTCACCGCGGCCGCCCGGCGGCTGGGGGTGGGCCAGCCCACGGTGAGCCAGCACGTCCGGCGGCTGGAGGACGAAGCGGGCGGGCAGCTGTTCGCCCGGGACACGCACACGGTCGAGCTGACCGCGCGGGGACAGGCGATGCTCGGCTTCGCCCAGACCATTGTGGACACTGAGGAGCGCGCGGCCCGGCACTTCCGCGGGACGCAGGTGCGCGGCCGGGTCCGGTTCGGCGTGTCCGAGGATTTCGCGCTCGGCGAGCTGCCGGAGATCCTGCGCCGGCTGCGGCGGAGTCATCCGCTGGTGGACGTGGAGCTGCACGTGGAGCTGTCCGACGTGCTCGCGCAGCGGCTCGCCGAGGGACGGCTGGACCTGGTGCTGGGCAAGCGCCGGACGGGTGCGCCCGGCCCCGGCCGGCGCCTGCGCCGGGAACCGCTGGTGTGGATCGGCTCCGCGGCCACCACGCTCGTGCCCGGCCAGCCGGTGCCGCTGGTGCAGTATCCGATGCCGTCGGTGACCCGCAGGCTGGCCGTGGAGACGCTGGAACGCGCCGGTCTGGACTGGCGGGCCGCCTGCCTCACCTCCAGCCTGACCGGCCTGCGCGCCGCGGCCGCCGCCGGCCTCGGCGTCACCGTGCACGCCCGCAGCCTCGTCCCGCCCGATCTCACCGAGCTGCCCGCGAGCCTCGGCCTGCCCGATCCGGGCGAGGTCGACTTCATCCTGCTCTCCCGCGACCCGGCCGAAGGCCCGGTGGCCGCGCTGGCGGAGTTCGTCACCGACCGCCTCGGCGACGGAGTGGCAAGGCTGTGAAGGGTCCCTTCACGGACTCAGAGTCCGTGAAGGGACCCTTCACAGCCCTCAACGCGAGCCCGCTCGGCGGTCCGCAGTGTCCCTTTCGGACGGTGACGCACGGGCGGGCCGCAAGGCGCGCGGCCCGGGGATCGTCTCCGGCCGTCCGGGCGAACGCATCCACCGCCGCTTCGCGAGCGGGGCCGGGCGAAAACCCGGCCAGGCACAGGAAAGCGACCAGCCGTGGGTAGGCGGCACGGAAGTCGAAGCCTGCCACGCGCACCCTCCCGGACCGGACCCGCTGAAACAGGTGTGGTGGGAACCCCCGGGATGTAACGAGCGGGTCACGGCGCGGTGCGTGCTGCCCTGGCTGCCCTGTGCGGAGGTGCGTATCGGGCAGTCCGGTCCCCCGCAGGTGTGACCTGGATCGAAAATCCCCGCGCCGGCGGGCAGTGGTGGTAACTTGGACAGTCGGTCGCCACGCCGCCCCGGTCGCCGGGGCGGGTTCGGCCGAAAGCCACCGAGTGCCACGCGAAGCGGTTTTCGTCGTGCGCCCGGAGAACTCGATTGACCGTGTTCCGACAATGAAGACAGGAGGTGAAACGCGACAATGGAACTGACGACCACCGGCTGGCTCGCCCGCGCGGCGTGCCAGGACGAGGATCCGGAACTGTTCTTCCCGATTTCCGACGTGGGCCCCGGTGCCCGGCAGGTCGCCCAGGCGAAGGCCGTGTGCGCGCGCTGCCCGGTCCGCCAGGCGTGCCTTTCCTACGCCCTCGACAACGGCCTGAGCAACGGCGTCTTCGGGGGAACCACCGAGCTGGAGCGGCGAAAGCTGGTCCGCACCACCGCGGGCGCGCCCGCCGGACATCGAGCCGCCTGACCCCCGGCCGGTGACCACTCCCGGCGGCGAAGGCGAGAGCCTCTTTCCCCGGAAACGGATCCGCATCCGGCCCCGGTACGCGTCCGGGCGGCAACCACACGGTTGCCGCCCGGACGTTTTTTGTGCGGTCGCTCAGCCGGCGGTCTCGTCGGCCAGCCGCTCCATCGCGCTGCGGTTGTTCAGCGGCATATTCCG
Organism: Amycolatopsis panacis; assembly: GCF_003600245.1. Classification (NCBI taxonomy): domain Bacteria; kingdom Bacillati; phylum Actinomycetota; class Actinomycetes; order Pseudonocardiales; family Pseudonocardiaceae; genus Amycolatopsis; species Amycolatopsis panacis. Next base: position 55,997 of record NZ_QZFV01000081.1, on the reverse strand, counting down.
CAGGAACACCACGGTGAGGATCACCAGCACCGCGGCCGGTGCGCAAATCAGGAACACATCGCTGGTCGCCACGCCGTAGGCCTCGCGGATCACCGTCGCGACCGGAGCGGGCACGGTGGCCAGGTCGGGCACCTTGTCGCCGCCACCGGCGGCCGCGACCGGGCCGAGATCGCGGGTGATCAGCGAGCTGACCCGGTTGGCCAGCACCGCGCCGAGCGCGCTCACCCCGATCGATCCGCCGAGGCTGCGGAAGAACGACACTGTCGAGGTCGCCGCGCCCAGATCCGCGGCTGGCACGTCGTTCTGCGCCACCAGCAGCAGATTCTGGTTCAGCAGCCCGATCCCGACGCCGAGGACGAACATGTACACGCTCACCGCGAGCACGCTGGTGTGCGCGTCGATCAGCCCGAGCAGCGCCAGGCCGCCGGTCATCAGCGCCCCGCCGGCCACCAGGAACGACTTCCACCGCCCGGTGCGGCTGATGAGCTGCCCGGACACCGTCGAGGACACCAGCAGCCCGAAGATCATCGGCAGGCTCATCAGCCCGGCCACCGTGGGCGATTTGCCGAGGGAGAGCTGGAAGTACTGGGACAGGAACACGGTGCCGCCGAACATCGCCAGCCCGACCAGGAAACTGGCGAGGGTGGTCAGGGTGACGGTGCGCTTGCGGAACAGGCTCAGCGGGACCACCGGCTCGGAGACCCGGGATTCGACCCACACCGCGAGCGCGAGCACCAGCAGCCCGGCGGTCACCAGTACCGCGGTCTGCCAGGAACCCCAGGCGAACTGCTTGCCCGCGAGCGAGGACCAGACCAGCAGGGTGGAGACGCCGGCCATGATCAGAAACGCGCCGAGGTAGTCCACCTTCGCCTCTCGGCGCACGGTCGGCAGCCGCAGAGTGCGCTGCAGCAACAGGATCGCGGCGAGGGTGAAGGGCACCCCGATGAAGAAGCACCAGCGCCAGCCGAGCCAGGAGGTGTCCACCATGAAGCCGCCGATCAGCGGCCCGGCCACCGTGCCCACCGCGAACACCGCGCCGAACACGCCGGAGAACCTGCCCAGCTCACGGGGCGAGACCATGGCCGCCATGATCACCTGGGCGAGCGCGGTCAGCCCGCCGCCGCCGATGCCCTGCACGATCCGGCTGCCGATGAGCAGCTCGATGTTCGGGGCCAGCCCGGCGATCAGCGAGCCGACCAGGAACAGCCCGAGCGAGATCTGGATCAGCAGTTTCTTGTTGTAGAGATCGGCGAGCTTGCCCCACAGCGGGACGGTGGCGGTCATCGCCAGCAGCTCGGTGGTCACCACCCAGGTGTAGGAGGCCTGCGAGCCCCCGAGTTCGGAGATGATCCGCGGCAGCGCGTTGGCCACCACGGTGGAGGCCAGGATGGCCACGAAGATGCCCATCATCAGCCCGGACATCGCCTGCCGCACCTGGCCGCGGCTCATCTCAGCCGGGCTGGGCGGCCGGTCCTGGGAAACGGTCATCACTGTCCTTTCGGAGTCTTCGGATCGGTCATGCGGGGTTGGTCATGCGGGGTCGGTGAGGCTGATGGCCAGCGCCGCCGCCTCGTCGAACAGGCCCGCCGAGGTACGGGCTCCGTCCATGGCGGACCAGAGCCGGAAGGTCGCGTCGAGGGTGCTGCTCACCAGCGAGAGCACCAGGGTCGGGAACACGTCGGTCGCCGGGTCGGTCCCGCTGCGCCGGGCGATCGCCGCCACGAGCGGGGCGTTCGACTCCTGATCGAGGGTCAGCGCGCGCAGGGCGAGCCCGGGATCGGCCATGACGATGCGCAACCGGGCCAGCCATTCCTGCGGATTCTCGTCGATCTCCGCCAGCACCGGCCGGATCGCCGCGAGCATCGCGGGGAACGACCCCAGCTCGGCGGGCTGCGCGTCGAACCGCTCCAGTACCTGCCGATTGTGCTGCTCCCGATCCGCGTGCGGGATCAGTACCGAGTCCTCTTTGGACGCGAAGTAGTTGAAGAAGGTACGGGTGGAGACCCCGGCCTCGGCGGCGATGTCGTCCACCGTTACCTGGTCCAGACCACGTTCGTCGATCAGCCGGATCGCGGTGGCGGCGAGGAGGCGGTGGGTCTCGCGCTTCTTGCGCTCGCGCAGTCCGGGGGTGGCGTCGGAGGAGGACATACGGCCAGGCTAACGCTGATCTTGCATGATCTGCAAACTTGCAGAGTGTGAAGCGAACCACTCGTAACGCGGCCGTACCCGGCTGGCAGACTCACCGACCGTGAGTGCAACGGTGCTGATACTCGGCGGACGCAGTGAAATCGGAACCGCGATCGCGGTCCGCCTGGCTCGCGAGGCGGCGGCCACGGGCGGGGGGCCGCGGGATGCGGGAGACGGTGGCCGGCCGGGTCGCGGTACCGGGTCGGCACAGCACGGTGGCCGGGGTGCCGAGTCGCGGGGAAGCGGCGGCGACCGGCCGAGCGGCGGGTCGCCGGGCAGCGGCGCTGAGCCCGCCCGGTCCGAAAATTCGTGGTCCGACGCCGAACCGCCGGACCACGCCACCGGTCTGCCGCGGGTCGGCTCCGGAGGGCGCCGGTTCGTGCTGGCCGCACGGCCGGGGACCGATCTGTCCGATCCGGTGGCGCGGTTGCGGGCCGCCGGGGCGGAGAGCGTGCTGGTCGAGGACTTCGACGCGGACGATCTCGGGTCACATCGCGGGCTGCTGGAGCGGGTCGTGGCCGCGCACGGGCCGCTGGAGATCGTGGTGCTGGCCTTCGGGGTGCTCGGTGATCAGGCGCGGGCCGAGACCGATGCCGCGCACGCCGCCGCGATCGTGCACACCGATTATGTCGCCCAGGTCTCCGTGCTCACCCACACGGCGGAACTGTTGCGGGCGCAGGGTTCCGGCAGTGTGGTGGTGTTCTCGTCGGTCGCCGGGATCCGGGTGCGGCGGGCGAATTACGTGTACGGCTCGGCGAAGGCGGGGCTCGACGGGTTCGCCTGCGGGCTGGCCGACGCGTTGCACGGCTCCGGGGTGCACCTGCTGCTCGTGCGGCCCGGGTTCGTGGTCGGCCGGATGACCGAGGGGATGTCGCCCGCGCCGTTCTCCAGTACCCCGGGTCAGGTCGCGGACGCCACGGTGACTGCGTTGCGCCGTCGTCGCGGGGTGGTCTGGGTGCCGGCGGTGTTGCGCCCGGTGTTCGCCGTGCTGCGCTTCGTGCCGCGGGCGGTGTGGCGCCGGTTACCCCGCTAGGACTCCTCGTGTCCGCGGCGGCACCGGCTGTCGCGGAGCGCGGGAATGCGTTCGGCCGAATGGGCTCCCATCACGTCTTTGAGACAGGTTTCTCAGGGTTTTCCCAGCTAACGCGGTGATCCTCGAAAGAGGGCCGGTCAGGTCCACCGGACAAACGAGGGGAACAGTCGTGCTGCGCACCGCCCGGAGCCGTCGGATCGGCGGCCGAGTCGCGCTGGGGGTGGTGTCGGCGTTGGTGGTGGGGGTCACCGGATACGCGTGGGCGCAGCTGCAGCGGCTCGACGAGGGACTGGTGACCGCCGACGTCATCTCGCCGTCCGGGCAGCTGGCGGGCGATGCGGGCGCGCCGCTGCCGGTCGCGCAGAACATCCTGCTGGTCGGCCTCGATTCGCGCACCGGCGCGAACGGGCTGCCGCTCCCGCAGAACCTGCTCGACAGCCTGCACGCGGGCGGCGGTGACGACGGCGGGAACACCACCGACACGATGATCGTGGTGCACGTGCCCGCGGGCGGGGCCGCGGCCACCGCGATCTCCATCCCCCGGGATTCCTATGTGGACGTTCCGGGATTCGGCCGGCACAAGATCAATTCCGCCTACAGCCGGGCGCGCGCGGCGGCTCGCGGGCAGCTGGCGGCGAGCGGGCAGAGCGGGCCGCAGCTGGAGATGGCGGCGGACGCGGCGGGCGCGAAGTCCGCGATCGGCACGGTGGAGAAGCTGACCGGGCTCACCATCAACCACTACGCCGCGGTCAATCTCGCCGGCTTCGCCGCGCTGAGCCAGGCCGTCGGCGGGGTGCAGGTGTGCCTCAACGCGCCGGTCCACGACACCTACTCCGGGGCGGATTTCCCCGCCGGGCAGCAGACCCTCAGCGGCGCGCAGGCGCTCGCCTTCGTGCGCCAGCGGCACGGGCTGCCCAACGGCGACCTTGACCGCATCGCGCGCCAGCAGGCGTTCCTGGCCGGGATGGCGAAGAACGTGCTCGGCTCCGGCACGTTCACCGATCCGGCCCGGCTGTCCTCGCTGGTCGACGCGCTGCAGGGTTCGGTGGTGCTCGACCACGGCTGGGACCTGCTGAGCTTCGCCCGCCAGCTGCACGGCCTCAGCACGGGGTCGATCGCGTTCGCCACCATCCCGGTGCAGAGCCTGTCGCTGGCCACCCCGTCCGACGGCGACGCGGTCAAGGTGGACCCGTCGCAGGTCAAGAAGTTCGTGCAGCAGCAGCTCGGCACACCGGGGGTGACCGCCTCGGGCGGGACCGGCGCGACCTCCGGCGGGGTGCGCCCGATCGCGGAGACGAAGAGCCCGCCACCGTCCTCCTCGTCGACCCCGCAGCAGCCGAAGGCCACGGCCGGCACGGGCTGTGTGAACTGAGGCGTTCGGTCGGTGACCCGCTGAGTCGGCGCGGGGTCGGTGGAAATTCCCGCGCCGGCATCGCAGTCTCCTGCGGTATCTGCGGACTGTTACTCTCCAAGGGAGAGTGAGGAGGCCGCCGTGCTGGGAAATCCGTACGACCGGGACTGCCCGACCCGTCAGCTGCTCGACCGGATCGGGGATCAGTGGACGGTGCTGATCGTGGGCGCCCTGCGCGCGGGGCCGCTGCGCTTCACGCAGGTCGGCAAGCGAGTGGAGGGCATTTCGCAGAAGGTGCTGACGCAGACCCTGCGCAGCCTGGTCCGCGACGGCATCCTGGTGCGCACCGCGTACCCGGTGATCCCGCCGAAGGTGGAGTACGAGCTGACCCCACTCGGCCGGGACCTCGCCGAACCCCTCGACATGCTGGACCGCTGGGCGCGCCACCACATGGACCAGGTCACCGCGGCCCGCGCCGCCTTCGACGCGGAGAACACCCCGGCTTCCGCCTGAACCGGCCGGGTTCCGCGAGCAGGGTTCAGCCGAGCCGGGCGCGGACGAGGCGCACCGCAGCCGCCCGCTGGCTCCCGGTCACCGCGTCGGGCAAGGCTGTGAAGGGACCCTTCACAGCCTCAGAGTCCGTGAAGGGACCCTTCACAGCCCTTACCTCTCGGCAGTGCGGGAGCCGGCAGCGGGCCATCAGCCGCACGGACAGCACGCAGAGCGCGGCGCGGACCAGAATCCAGCCGGAGGGCACGGGCCATCGAACGCAGGTGCTTGACCATGATCGTCAACCTAGCGCGATCGCCGGCCGGGTACGTCCGGTTCGGAGCAGATTCGTCAGGCTATGGGCCTCTTTCAGCAGCAGCGCGCCGAGTTCCGGGCGGCGGTCCGGGCGGAACCGGGATTCCACGCCGGTCAGCGACAGCGCCCACCCCGGTTCGCCGGACGGGGTGAACACCGCGGCGGCCATGCCCCAGCTGCCCTCCACGACCAGGCCCGGGTTCGTCGAGTAGCCGTCCTGGCGGGTGCGGGCCAGCCGGGCGCGGATCTCGGCCGTGCGGTGCGCCGGGCCCCATTCCGCGGCCAGGTCCACTGTGGACAGATAGGCCTCGGCCTCGCGGTCGGGCAGCATGGCCAGCACGACCAGGCCGGCCGAGACCACGCCGAGCGGGAACCGCGCGCCCTCGTAGAGCACGAAGGACCGGATCGGGAAGTCGCCGTCCTCGCGCAGCAGGCAGATGGTCTCGTCGCCGCGGCGGGCGGAGAAGAAGGCGCTCTCCCCGGTGGCGGCGGCCAGCCGGTGCACGCTCGCGCGGGCCTGCTGGGTCACGTCGTAGCGCGGCGCGGCCGCTTCGCCCAGCAGGTACAGCTCCGGGCCGAGGTGCCAGCGGCCGGTGTGCCGGTCGCGGTCCACGTAGCCCTCCTCGGCCAGCGCGGACAGCAGCCGGTGCACGGTCGGTCGGGCCAGCCCGCACGAGCGTGCGAGATCCGAGGTCGAAGCGCCGTCGCGCCGGGTGGACAGCGCGCGCAGCACCGCCGAGACGCGGCCGACGACGTGGTCCGGAGGAGCCGGGGTCATGCCCCGAGGATACGTCCACTGAGTGAACGTCGGTAGCGGGAGTGTTCGGTGTGCGAGAGCTTTGCCGGGAGTTCCCGCCATGACATTGACGGCTTTCCCGCCTACCATGTGGTATCGCGTTGCCGACCATTCAACGAACGAAAATGCCACGAACGAAAGGAGCGGATGCCGTGCCGGTGAAGTACCGCGCTGCCGCGGAGGCGCTCGACGGGACGCTGACCGACGGGATGACCATCGCCGTGGGAGGTTTCGGCCTCACCGGGAACCCGTTCGACCTGATCGAGGCGGTCCGGGACTCGGGCGTCCGCGAGCTGACCATCGTCTCGAACAACATGGGCGTCGACGGGATCGGCCTCGGCATCCTGCTGGAGAGCCGCCAGGTCCGCCGGGTCGTGGCCTCGTATGTGGGGGAGAACAAGCTTTTCGCTCAGCAGTACCTGGACGGCACGGTCGAGGTCGAGTTCGCCCCGCAGGGCACGCTGTCGGAGCGGCTGCGGGCCGGTGGCGCGGGCATCCCCGCCTTCTACACCCGGGCCGGCGTGGGCACCCCGATCGCCGAAGGCAAGCCGCACGCCGAGTTCGACGGCGTGACCTACGTGCAGGAGCGGGGCATCGTCGCCGATCTCGCGCTGGTGCACGCGCACACCGCCGACCGCGCCGGGAACCTCGTGTACCGCTACGCCGCCCGCAACTTCAACCCGCTCGTGGCCACCTGCGGCCGGGTCACCGCGGTGGAGGCCGAAGTCCTGCTGGACGGCTACCTCGACCCGGAAGTGGTCGTCACGCCCGGGGTGTATGTGAAGCGGCTGATCGAAGCCACCCCGAGGAAGAAGCCGATCGAGAAGCGCACGGTGCGCGAGCGGGAAGGGGCGCAGGCATGAGCTGGACCCGGGACGACATGGCCGCGATCGGCGCCCGCGAACTGCGCGACGGTGACTACGTGAACCTCGGCATCGGCATCCCGACGCAGGTGGCCAACCACCTGCCGGACGGGCTGCAGGTCACCTTGCACAGCGAGAACGGCATCCTCGGTCTCGGTCCCTTTCCGTGGGCCGGCGAGGAGGACCCCGACCTGGTCAACGCGGGCAAGCAGACGGTGACGCTGGCGACGGGCGGCAGTTTCTTCGACTCCGCCGAATCGTTCGCGATGATCCGGGGCGGGCACATCGATCTGGCCCTGCTGGGCGCGCTGCAGGTCGGGGCGAACGGCGATCTGGCCAACTGGACCGTGCCGGGTGCCCTGGTCAAGGGCATGGGCGGGGCGATGGACCTGGTCGTCGGCGCCCGCCGGGTCGTGGTGCTCACCGATCACGTCGCCCGCGACGGCAGCCCGAAGATCGTGGAGAAGTGCACCCTGCCGCTCACCGGCATCGGCGTGGTGAACCGGATCATCACCGACCTCGCCGTCCTCGACATCACCGAAGACGGCCTCCGTCTCGTCGAGACCGCCCCCGGCGTCACCGCCGACGAGGTCCGCTCGAAGACCGGCGCCCCTATCGCCTGACCCGAAAGCTGTGAAGGGTCCCTTCACGGCCTCAAAGTCCGTGAAGGGTCCCTTCACAGCCTTTTAGGCGTGCCGCGCGGGCAGGACGCGGCCGCGGAGTTCGCCGAAGCCGAGCTTGGCGCCGGAGGCGGTGGTGGCGACGCCTTCGAAGACGACCTCGTCGCCGTCTTCCAGGAACGTGCGGGATTCGCCGTTCACGGTGAGGGGATCGCGGCCGCCCCAGGACAATTCCAGGAACGAGCCGCGTTCGGCCGGTTCCGGGCCGGAGATGGTGCCGGAGCCGTACAGGTCACCGGTGCGGGCCGGCGCGCCGTTCACCGTGAGGTGCGCGAGCATCTGCGCCGGTGACCAGTACATCTCCCGAAACGGCGGGCGCGCGACCTCCTGGCCGTTCCACCGCACGGTCACCTCGATGTCCAGCCCCCACGGCCGGCTCTCGGCCAGGTAGGGCAGCGGCACCGGATCGGTCTGGCCGGGCAGCGGGATCCGCGCCCCGTCGAGGGCCAGGATCGGCACCACCCACGGCGAGACGGACGTGGCGAAGCTCTTGCCGAGGTTCGGGCCGAGCGGGACGTACTCCCAAGCCTGGATGTCACGGGCGGACCAGTCGTTGAGCAGGACCGCGCCGAACACGTGGCGCGGGAACTCGTCCGGCGAGATGGGGCTGTTCGCCGGAGTTCCGGCGCCGACCACGAAACCCAGCTCTGCCTCGATGTCCAGCCGGGTGCTCGGGCCGAACACCGGCCCGTCCGGGCCTTTCCGCTGGCCGCATGGGCGTACCACGTCGGTGCCCGAAACGTAGATCGTGCCGGCCCGGCCGTGGTAGCCGACCGGGAGGTGTTTCCAGTTGGGCAGCAACGGTTCCGCGTCCGGACGGAACAGCCGCCCGACGTTCGACGCATGGTGTTCCGAGGCGTAGAAGTCGACGTAGTCGGCCACCTCGAAGGGCAGGTGCAGGGTGACCTCGCCGACCGGGTGCAGGGCCGCGGCGGGCGGTTCGCCGGCCACGAGGTCCTGGATCCGCCGCCGCACTTCGACCCAGCGGTCGTGGCCCTGCGCCATGAACGCATTCAGCGCCGGCGCGGCGAACACTTCGTCGCCCAGTGCCACGGAGAGGTCGAGGACCTGATCACCGATGCGGACGCCGACCCGCGGGGCACCACCGGCCGGGGAGAACACGCCGTAGGGCAGGTTTTCGGGGCCGAAGAGGGAATCGGGGGGCAGGTTCATGCAGGGACTCCGATCAAGCCGAGGTCGGTGAGGTCGGTCAGGGGGTCGGTGATGCTGCAGGTACCGAACGAGGTGAACCGTTCCCGGGCGAGCGCCAGCCGATCCGGGGCCAGCCGGCGGATCCGCGTGGCGATCGCCTTTCCGTCGCGCTCGGCGAGCAGTGCGACGACCTCTTCCTCCGGGGCGGTGCGGGCCACGGCTTCGGTGGCGAGCAACAGGTTCAGGAAGCCGTGCTGCTCGAAGCCGGTCTCCGCATCGGTGTTGCGAATCGCGTAGTGCAGGCCCGCGGTCGCCTTGAACGCGACGCCTGCCTTCGCTGCTTCCCGGACGGCCGAGGCGAGTTCCGCTTCGTCCGGGTAGTACTCCGCGGACGTGCCGCCGGTGCGGAACTTCGCGCGGTGCGGCGTGCCGGAAAGTGCTTGCAGGAACGGGATTCTCCGGTCGTCCCGCGGGATCTCCACCGCGACGGGCACCGAGCAATTGTCCACAGCGGACCGGAGCGTGGACACGTCGAAGCCCGGCGGAACGGCGACCTCCAGGGCCGTGACGGTGACCGGCAGTTCGGCGGCTTTCGCGAGCGCGCCGGGGATCCCGTCCGGACCGGCGGGCAAGGTGACCACGATCGGCAGCGGTGTCGTCCGTCCGATGAGGACCGGACCGAGGTCGTCCAACGCTGCCGCGGAGACCACCAGCGGGCCGACCATCTCGGCATACCACGCGCCTGCGTGACGATCGTGCGCGGCGACCGCCTCCGGCAGCGGGGCCAGCCCGGGCGGGAAGATCGCCGCGTCGTCGAACAGGCCCCGGGTCAGCGCCGGTACGGCGCGGCTCACGAGAGCGGTCCTCGCCCGGCCCAGGTCCAGGCGTAGCCGGAATCTTCACTGGCGACCCCGCCTTCGCCGAGCGAGAGCGGGCGGAAGGTGTCGATCATCACGGCCAGCTCGTCGAAGAACTCCGCGCCGAGCGAGCGTTCCACCGCGCCCGGCTGCGGGCCGTGGCTGTGCCCGCCCGGGTGCAGGCTGATCGAGCCCTGCTCGATGCCGGAACCCTTGCGTGCCTCGTAATTCCCGCCGCAGTAGAACATCACCTCGTCGGAGTCCACATTGGAGTGGTAATACGGCACCGGCACCGCGAGCGGGTGATAGTCGACCTTGCGCGGGACGAAGTTGCAGATCACGAAGTTGGTGCCCTCGAAGACCTGGTGCACCGGCGGCGGCTGGTGCACCCGCCCGGTGATCGGCTCGAAATCCGAGACGTTGAAGGTGTACGGGTACAGATGCCCGTCCCAGCCGACCACATCGAACGGATGCGTCGGGTACACGTACCGGGTTCCGGTCACGCCCTCTGAGCCGCGATGCTTCATCAGCACCTCGACGTCGGTGCCCTCGGCCAGCAGAGGTTCGGATGGGCCGTGCAGATCGCGTTCGCAGTACGGCGCGTTCTCCAGCAACTGGCCGTAGCGGGACAGGTATCGCTTCGGCGGCGCGATGTGCGAGTTCGCCTCGATCACGTACGCACGCAAGGGTTCTTCACCGGTCGGCAGCCAGCGGTGCGTGGTGGCGCGGGGGAGCAGCACGTAGTCGCCGGCTCGGGCGGACAGCGCGCCGAAGACGGTCTCCACGGTCGCCTCGCCGGACTCGACGTACACGCATTCGTCGCCGATGGCGTTGCGGTACAGGGGCGAGGCCTCGCCGGCCACGGCGTAGGAGATACGGACGTCGCCGTTGCCCAGCACCAGCCTGCGCCCGGTGACCACGTCGGCGCTCTTCCAGTCCTGGCTCGCGAACAGCGAGTGCAGCTTCAGGTGCCGTGGCTTGAGCGGGCGGTTCTCGGTGAGTGTCTGGTCCGGCAGCTCCCATGCGGTCGCGTCGACGATCGCCGAGGGCACGCCCCGGTGGTAGAGCAGCGACGAATCCGACGAGAAGCCCTCCTCGCCCATCAGCTCCTCGGAATAAAGCCCGCCGTCCGGGGTGCGGTGCTGGGTGTGCCGTTTCGGCGGGACGCTGCCCACGCTGCGGTAGTAGGCCATCGGGTCGCCTCCTCGGGCGAGTGTTCTCTGGCACTGATCAGTGCGAGGAATGTAGTTAAAGTGTGTACTAGTTTTCTGCCAGCGTAACCCACCGGCGGAGGGTACGGAAGGGGTCAGCGACGGGTGGCGAAGCCGGCCCGGCCGGAGATCAGCTTGTCCAGCAGCAGCACGAGCACGCGCTGCTCGGCCTCGGTGAGCACCTCGACCCAGCCCGCCTCGCGTTCGTTCTGCGCGGCGAACACTTCCAGCATCTCGGCCCGCCCGGCCTCGGTCAGCGAGAGCCGGACCGACCGGCCGTCGCGTTCGGCCGGGGTGCGGGCCAGCAGCCCGTCGCTGACGAGGGTCTTGGCCAGGTTCGAGACCGCGGCGCGGCTCATTCCGGTGAGCCGGGCCGCGGCCGAGGGTTCCAGTGGCCCGGCCAGCCAGGCCACGAACAGCAGTCGGAACGCCGACCAGGAGCGGCCGCGCGGGCGGTGCACGGCCGCTTCCAGGTCATAGGTGACCAGGTCCGAGGCCCGGTTCAGGGTCAGCAGCACCTGGGTGGCCAGGCCGTGGCGGAACCCGAACTCCCCGGACAGCCTGCGGTTGGCCAGCGCGATGAACGACCAGAAGTCGAGCGCGTCGGGATCCGGGGCGGGTTCGGTCATGCCGAGCACTCTAGTTGCGCCGACCTGGTAGTCAATATCGAAACTACTTGCGGATCCCGGCTTCGCGCGGCACCTTCAGGAACGCCAGCAGCACCGCGGACAGGATCAGGCAGCCGATCGGGAAGTACAGCCCGATCGTGACGTCGGTGTCGGTGGCCGCCAGCCCGATCGCGTAAGGCCCGAAGAACCCGCCCAGCGCGGCGATCGAGTTGATCGCGGCCAGCCCGACCGCGGTGTGCTCCTTCGACAGCACCCGCGAGGCCATCGCCCAGTACGGCGCGAGGTAGCCGAGCACCCCGATCGCCGCCAGCGAAAGGCTGATCAGCGACAGGGCGGGCACCGACTTGAACTGGATCGCCCCGAAGAAGCCCAGCGCGGCCACCAGCACCAGCGTGATCACGTGACCCTTGCGTTCGCCGGTCCGGTCGGAGTTACGGGCCAGCAGCAGCATGCCGACCGCGCCCACCACGTACGGAATCGCGCCCAGTAGCCCGATGTTCGTGGCCGAGTACTTGGGATCCAGCTGTTTGACGATGAGCGGCAGGAAGAACGTGAGCCCGTACAGACCGCACGCGATGAACAGGTTCGAGATGGCCAGGTGCAGCACCTTGCCGTTGCGCGCGGCGCGCAGCTGGCCGAGGAACGTCTCCTTCTCCTCGGGCTGGTACTCCTTGTCGATCTCCTCCTGCAGCCAGCTGCTCTCCTCGCGGGTGAGGAACTTGGCGTCGGCGGGTTTGTTCGGCAGCCACAGGAAAGTGGCGACGCCGAGCAGTACCGCCGGTGCGCCCTGCAGGATGAACACCCACTGCCAGCTGCTCATCCCGAACCAATGCACGTGGTCGAGGATCCAGCCGCCGAACAGGCTGCCCAGGATCAATGCGATCGGCTGGGCGAGGGCGAGCGTGGCGATCGCGCGGCCGCGCTCCCGGCCGCGGAACCAGAACGTCAGGTACAGCAGCAGCCCGGGAAACAGCCCGGCCTCGGCCACGCCGAGCAGGATCCGCGCGATGATCAGGTGCGTCACGCTGGCCACGAATCCGGTCAGCACGGTCACGATGCCCCAGCTGATCGCGATCCGGCCGAGCCACAGCCGGGCGCCGACCTTCTTCATGATCATGTTGCTCGGGACCTCGAACACCACGTAGGCGAGGAAGAAGATCGCCGACGCGACGCCGAAGGTGGCGGCGGTGATGCCCAGCTCGGTCGCCATGCCGAGCTGCGCGTAGCCGATGTTGGCCCGGTCCATGTAGTTGAACACGTACAGCAGGCCGATCAGCGGCATCACGCGCAGCCCGACCTTGCGGACGGTGCGGCGCGCCAGCGGCGAATCCGCGGCTGTGGTGGTGGAAGCGGGGACGGTCATGGGGATTCCTCAGGCGGGAGAAGGGCGGGCGTGGCCCGCGGCGGCGCGGCCGGCGATCCGGCCCATGGTGACGGCGTTCGCGACGGCGTTGCCGCCGCCCACATAACGGAGGCCCAGCACCCCGGCACCGGCCTCACCGGCGGCGAACAGCCCGGGTACCCGGTTGCCGCGTGCGTCCAGCACGGCGGCACCAGCGTCGATTTCCAGCCCGGCGTGCGTACAGACCAGCTCGGCGGGCAGCGTGCGTGCCGCGTAGAACGGCGCGGTGGCGATTTCGGCGGGCGGCTCGGCGACGCCCTTGGCGGCCAGCGTCTCGTGCCGGAGGAACTCGGTATCCGCGCCACCGCGCGGAAGTTCCCGGTTCCATCGGTCCACAGTGGCCTGAAGCGTGGACTCGGGCACGGCCATCTTGCCGGCCAGTTCAGTCAGCGAGTCCGCGCGCAGGGTGCGTCCGGCGTCCGCTTCGGACTGAACGTGCCCGGCGCTCCAGTGCGCGTAACCGGGTGGCAGGTCGCGGCGCGCGCGGTCGTCGAAGACCATCCACACAGGACCGTCCTGGGCGGAGATGATCCCGCTTGACACGGCGTAGGAGGCGTCCTCGTCCATGAACCGGCGGCCGTGGGAGTTCACCAGGATCCGTGACCGTGGCGGGAATCCCGACTGCCAGTGGTGCAGGCGCTGGAAGTACGCGGTAGGCAGCAGCAGGCCCCGGCCGTGACCGGTGATCGATGCACCAACCTGCGTGCCGAAGGCGAAGTGGTCGCCGCGCGAACCCGGTGCGGCGACGACGAAGAGGTCTTCTCCCGCAGCGTCCGCGTCCGGGTAGTACTGGCTGCGCAGCGCCGGGTCCTGCGAGAACCCGCCGGTGCACACGACGACCGCGCCCGCGCGGACCTCGATGCCGTCGGCGACCACACCGGCCACGCGGCCGTGCTCGACCAGCAGCCGTTCCACTCGGGTGTTCAGCACCGCCTCGGCCCCGGCCTGCCGCCGCGCCCGGTCGAGCACCTGCACCAGCCCGTAGCCCTGATCCTTCGGCACATGCCCGCGCCAGACGTCCTCGACCCCGGCCCGAGTCAAGCCCGGCGTGTGCGCGTCGTGCGACAGCTTCGCCGGAATGTCCACACCGAGCCCGATCAGCCATTCCACCGCGGCCCCGGCTTCGGTGCAGAACGCTTTGATCAGACCGGGTTTCAGCTGCCAGTGGTTGAGGTCGAGGTAGTGCTGGAGAAACCGGTCCGGGGAGTCCTGGACGCCGAGCGCGGCCTGCACGCTGGTGCCCGCGGCGGTGAGCATGCCCGCGGACAGCAGGGTGGAGCCACCGAGTTCCCGTTCCGATTCGAACAGCAGCACCGAAGCACCGTGTTCGGCCGCGGACACCGCCGCGGCCAGCCCTGCGCCGCCTCCGCCGAGCACGAGGACGTCGACCTGGTTCTCCGCACTCATCCCAGCTCACCTCCCGCTTCGGCGAGGATCCGGTGGTACAGCCCGTTGGAGACGAGCCCGCCGTCCGCCGTGATCTCGCTTCCGGTCAGGTAGCCCGAGCGGTCCGACAGGAGGAACAGCACCACGTCGGTGATCTCCTCCGGGGTGCCCATCCGTCCGAACGGGACACTGCCGAGCGCGGCGGTGACGAACGAGTCGGCCCCGGCGAGCAGTCCGGTGTCCACCAGCCCGGGATGCACCGAGTTGACCCGGATTCCCCAGCTCGCGAAATTGCCGGCGGCCGATTTGGACAGTCCGGTCAGTCCCCATTTGCTCGCCGAGTAGGCGGGGGAGAAGTAGCCGATCTGGCCGGAGATCGACGAGATGTTCACGATCGAACCGCCGCCGGAGTCCCGTATCAGCGGGGCTGCCGCGCGCATCCCGTGGAACGGCCCGGACAGGTTCACCGCCAGCACCTGATCCCAGATCTCCGGGGTGGTGTCCGGGAACTCCAGCCGCCGCGAGATCCCGGCGTTGTTGACCAGCCCGCCCAATCCGCCGTGCGCCGAACGGATCCGGCCGGTCACGTCCGTCCACTGTGCTGGGTCCGTGACGTCAAGCCGATATGCGGTGGCCTGTCCGCCCGCCCCGACGATCTCGTCGGCCACCGCGTCGGCGCCGGCGAGGTCGGCGACGCACACGTGCACCCCGCGCCGGCCGAGGGCGAGCGCGTGTCCGCGGCCCATCCCGTTCGCCGCGCCGGTGATCAGCACGACGTCGGGATAGCGCACGGTCTCGGTTGCGTCAGACATGCCGGGAACCACCGTCGACGGCGAGGCTGTGACCGGTGACGTAGCGGGCACTGTCGGAGAGCAGGAACAGCAGCGCGCCGAACACTTCTTCGGGTGACCCGATCCGGTGCAGCGGCACTGCGTCGAGTGCCTTCGCCAGCGCTGGGGCGTCATCCTGGATCCAGCGCGTCATCTCGGTGTCGATGTAGCCCGGCGCGATCGCGTTGACCCGGATGCCCTGGTCGCCCAGCTCCACGGCGAGCGATTCGGTGAGATGCGCGACGGCGGCTTTGGAACTGCAATACGCCGCGCGCCCCTTCCGCACCCGGACCGCCGAGACCGAAGCCATGTTGACGATCGCGCTGCCCGGCTGCATCCGCGCGGCGGCGGCCTGCGCTCCAAAAAGGACTCCTTCGACGTTGACCGAAAGCGTGGCCCGGATCTGTTCCGGGGTGATGTCCGGGACCTCGGCGAACGGGAAGATCCCGGCGTTGTTGACCCAGAAGTCGAGCCTGCCGAACTCCGCCATCGCGCGCTGTGCCAGCGCGGTGTGCTCCTCGGCCCGCGTTACGTCCACTGTGGACGCTTTAATCCGGCCGGCACCCGGTTCCCCGGCCAGCGCGGTGTTCAGTTCGTCCGCGGTGGCGGTCATCGCGGCGGTGTCCAGATCGCCGGCCACGACGTGCACCCCACGGGTGGCGAGGCCGGCGGCGAACCGCGCGCCCATCCCGCGGGCCGCACCGGTGATCACCGCTACCTTGCCCGGAAGTTCCGGGTACTGCGCGGTCATCGGCTGGTGCTGCACACGGCCGGGGCCGGTCGGTTCGGGATTGCTCATGGGGCTCCTTGTTCTTCTTCAGGCTCAGCCATCGCGGTGCACAGTGCGGCGGCGGACCCGCCAGCCGTCCGCGGTGCGAGCCAGCTCGTCTTCCAGCACGGTGATCCGATGCAGCCGGGGCTCGCCGCCGGAGGTGGTGCCCACGATCTGCAGATAAGCCCGCGCGCGCAGGGTTTCTACGGACTGTCCGGTTCGGACTTCCACTGTGGACACGACGTGTCGCAGCCGTTCCCCGGATTCTTCGCAGCCGGCGTGGAACCGCTCGGCGAACGCGGTCAGCTCCGCGGTGCCGATCGCCGGCTCCGGGTAGCTGGGCGAGCGGAACCGCCCGTCCGCGGTGAAGGTGGCGGCCCACTCGGCCGCGCGACCGGAGTCGATGGCGTGGCTCTGCCGTCCATAGAGCTGGTGCACGGCGAGTACATCCGCGGCCGGGACCGCGTCGCGGGGACTGTCCGCCATGCCGGAACCTCCGTTGTCCCGTTCCGCTGAGTGTGCTATATTCGCACGCACCGTGCGATATGAACGAACAGTAGGTCTCGCGCCGAGCAATCGTCAAGGGAGTGCCGTGTCCGAAACCGCGGAAGCCGCGTCCGGGAGCCCCGCGTCGGCGCCGTCCGGGCCCTCGCAGTCGAAGACACTGCATCATGGGCTTCAAGTGCTGGAGCTGCTGGTGGACCATCCGCGCGGGCTCACGCTCACCGAGATTGCCGAAGGCATCGGGGTGCACCGCACGGTCGCGCACCGGCTGGTGCGCACCCTGGAGGCGCACCATCTCTGCCGGCGCGACCGATTCAAGCGAATCTCGCTCGGCACCGGTCTCGTGCGCCTCGCCGAGCCGGTCGAACAGGATCTCCGCACCCTCGCCCGGCCGGTGCTGGAGGAACTTTCCGACGCCGGCGGCGCGACCGCACACCTGGTCGTGCGCGAGGACGCCGCGCAGGTGCGGATGCTGATGATCGTGGAGCCGCGGCAGGCGCGCATGCACGTGTCGTTCCGCAGCGGCCAGCTGGACCCGATCCACCGCGGCTCGGCCGGTCTGGCGATGCTCGCCGCCGAACCCCCGCAGCCCGGCGAACGCGAGGAGGTCACCCGCGCCCGCACGCGCGGTTACGCCGTGTCCACGGGCGAGATCGCCCCGGGCATCACGGGAATCTCCGCGGTGATCCCCGCCGGGCGCGACACGGCGGCGAGGAGCATCGGGCTGTCCCTGTTCGAGGCCGCGGACGCCGACCGGCTCGGCGCGCTCGTGGTCGCCGCCGCGGGACGGCTGGGCGCATTGCTCAGGTGAGTTCGTGCAGATCTGACCGCCCCTCCGTCCGAAGTGGACGCTGGAGCCCCCGCACCCGGTCACCCCCGCCGCCCCCCTCGCCCGGCGCCGGGGCTGTGAAGGGACCCTTCACAGCCTCAGAGTCCAGGGTCCCGGCAAAGTTGGTCGCGGACCCGTGATCAGCAGAGAGAGCCGTGGCTGCCCGACCGGTTTCGGGTCCGTGAGGGTGCCCCTGACGGACTCAGAGTCCGTGAAGGGGCCCTTCACAGCCCTCCGCAGCTGCGCAGGGCCCTCCACACCGACTTTGCCGACGCCCTAGACCCGGATGCCGTGAAGGGTCCCTTCACAGACTCCGGGGACTAGCCGTAACGCACGCCGCTGGCGATGCTGCGGACCAGATACCGGCCCAGCAGCAGGAACAGGACGATCACCGGCAGCACGCCGAGGGTCGCGCCGGTCAGCATCAGCGCGTAGTCCGTGTAGTACCCGCTGGCCAGCTGCGAGAGCACCACCTGCACGGTCGGGCTGTCCGAGGAATCCAGCACCGCCAGCGGCCAGAAATAGTCGTTCCACGCGCCGAGGAAGGTGATCATGGCCAGCACCGCGGCGTGCGGGCGGAGCGCCGGCACGGCCACGTGCCAGAAGGTGCGCAGGACCGAGGCTCCGTCCACAGTGGCCGCGTCGATCAGGTCGGCGGACACCGCGCCCTCGCACGCCTGGCGCATCCAGAACACCCCGAACGCGCTCACCAGCCCCGGCACGATCACCGCCTCCAGCCTGCCGTACCAGCCGAGATCGTTGATCACCAGGAACAGCGGGATCACGCCGAGCTGCGCCGGCACCATCGCCGAACCGGCGACCAGGAGGAACAGGCTGTTACGGCCGGGGAAACGCAGCCGCGCGAAGGCATAACCAGCCACAGTGGACAGGACCACATTGGACACCATCACGGTGCTCGCCACGATCAGCGAGTTCCCGATGGCCTGCCAGAAGTCCACCGTGTCGAACACGCGCTGGACGTTCTCGAAGAAGTGCCCGCCGGGCAGCAGCAGCGGCGAGGTCTCCCCGATCGCCGAATTGTCCCGGCTGGACACCGCGAACGACCAGTACAGCGGGAAGATCGAGCCGGCGAGCACGCCGGCCAGCACCACGTACACCCAGGCGCCCGCGCGCCGCCGCGGCCTCACGACGCGCTCACGAACCGGCGCACCAGCCGGTAGTTGAAGATCGCGAAGACCACGCAGATCAGGAACATCGCCCAGGACAGCGCGGCCGCATATCCGGCGTCGAACTTGGTGAAACCCTTCTCGTACAAGTACATCGCCAGGGTCTGGAACTGCCGGTCGTTCCCGCCGGTGCCCCCGCCGCCCGGATCGAACAGCTGTGGCTCGGCGAACAACTGCAGCCCGTTCACCGTGCCGGCCACCACGGTGAACGCGATCGCCGGGCGGATCCCGGGCACGGTCACCGACCAGAAAGTGCGCCAGCGCGAGGCGCCGTCCAGCTCCGCGGCCTCGTACAGCTCCCGCGGCACGGCCTGCATGGCCGCCAGGTAGATCAGCGCGTTGTAGCCGACCCACCGCCACATCACCATGCTCGCCACGGCCAGATGCGAGGTCCACCGCCCGGCCTGCCAGTTCACCGGCGGCACCCCGAACCAGCCGAGTACCTCGTTCACCACCCCGAAATCGCGGCTGTAGAGCTGGGTGAAGACCAGTCCTACCGCGACCACCGCCACCACGTTGGGCAGCAGCACCCCGGTCCGCCACCAGGTCGACGCGCGCAGCCTGCGGTTGAGCAGCGCGGCGATACCGAGGGCGAGAAAGAATTCCGGGACCGCGGCGAGCAGGAAAATGCCGATCGTGTTGGCCAGCGCGTTGTAGAACCGCGCATCACCGAACAGCTCAGCGTAGTTGGCGAACCCGAATCCGCCCCGGTTGCCTTCGAGCAGGCCCCAGTCGTGCAGGGATACCCACGCCGTATACAAGAGGGGAAAAGCGCCGAATACCGCGAAGATCGCGAAGAACGGCGCGATGAACAGGAAGGGCGTGACCTTTCGGTCCAGCCGCGTCCCGAGCGTTCCGCGCGTGTTCACGGCGGTTACTTGATCGCCTCGCGCCCCAGCCTGGTCGCTTCGGACCAGGCCTGGTCGACAGTCCTCGAACCGTCTTCGATCCGGCCGAGCGCCTTGCCGAACTCGGGGCGTACGTCGGCGTCGTGCAGGCCGCGATAGTTGGGCCGCAGCAAGGTGGCCGAAGCGGCATAGAGCTGCCCGACCGGGGCGTTGGAGAAGTACTCGTCCTTGTGCGCGACGACCTGCGGGTCCTGATAGACCTGCGGCTCGCTCGGCAGGATCCCGTCGCTGAGGAAGAGCCGCTTCTCCTGCCCGGGCGCGGTCAGCCAGCGCGCGAGGTCGTAGGCCTCTTTCGGATGCGCGCCCTGCTTCGGCACGGTGAGGAACGAGCCGCCCTGGTTGCCACTGTTGCCGGGCACCGAGGTGACGTCCCACTTTCCGCGGACGTCCTTGCCGCCCGCTTCCTTGATTTGGGCCAGCATCCAGGCCGGACAGGCAATGGTCGCGAACCCGCCCTGTTTGATGGCCACGTTCCAGGCCGAGGTATAGGTGGTGACCGCGGCCGTCTGCTTGTTCTGCGCGAGACCGCCGGCCAGGTAGAACGCCTCGCGCACGCTCGGATTCCGGTCCGCGACGTAGGAATCGTCCTTGGCGGAGAAGTAGTTCTCCGGCGACTGGTTCAGCATCGCGGTGTAGACCGTGCCTGCCGAATCGGCGAACTTCACCTTCGGCAGCTTCGCGGTGAACTGGCCGGCGACCTTGGCGTAGTCCTGCCAGGTCGGCATGAGCGCGGCGACCGCCTGCCGGTCGGTGGGCAGGCCCGCCTGCTCGAAGTAATCACGGCGGTAACAGAGCGCGAGGCTGCCCATGTCCGTGCCCAGCCCCAGCACGTAGCCGTCCTTGGTGCCCTGCGCCCACTTCCACGGCGCCCACTGATCCTTCAGTTGCGTGGCACCGTAGTCGGCGAGGTTGACGAACTTGTCCTTGACCTGCAGGTAGGTCGGGAGCTGCTGCTCCTCGATGGCGACCACGTCGGACGCGCCGCGACCGGCCGCCAACTGCATGCTCAGCGACTTGAAGTGCGTGTCGAAATCGGTGACCCGGCTCCGGATCTCGATGCCTGGATGGTCCTTTTCGTACTGTTCGAACAGCGGCTGGTAGCCGAACTCACCGAACGTCGCGACAGTCAGCGTGATCTTCTCGTCCCCGGTCGGGCCACTGCAGGCGGAGGAGACGAGCAGCGTGGCCACGATGGCCGCGGCGGCGGCCGGGTGCCGGATCAGCTTTCGCACGTGGTGAGCATCCTTCAAATAACCCCTGCGCGCAGGGCGTAGGCGACGGCATGCGGGCGGTTGCGCAGCTTCAGCCTATTGGTCAGGCCGTAGATGACATTCTTCACGGTCCGCTCCGAGTAGCAGAGCTTGCCCGCGATCTCCGCAGTGTCCCAGCCTTCGGCCATCAGCCGCAGCACGTCCACCTCCCGGGCGGACAGCGCCGCGCCGTCCCCGGCGGCCTGCAGGCTCACCGCCTGATCCAGCAAGTCGCGCAGGGCGGTCTCCCGGCCGGAAGCGGCCGCCACGATGCTGCGCACCAGCTTGTCGCCCGCGATCGCCTCCCGCGGCAGCACCGCGGCGACGTGGCAGGCCGACAGCTCCGGCAACTCCTCCGGCTCCACGTAACCGGCCACCAGCACGATGGCCGCCGGGGTCTCCGAGGCCGCGGCCCGCAGCGCCGCCTTCACCTCACGGGTGATGCGGTTGGCCGCGAACACCAGCACCGCGGCCTCACCGCGCTGCTGGCCGGGCAGCACCCGGACCTCGGGCCGTGCGCGCAGGTGGTCGATGAGCCCTGCCAGCGCGATCGGGTCCGAAGCCCACGCCGCCACCTTGACCTGGTTCATTGCCACCTCCGTGTACAGACACCTGCCCTGCCTGAAGGCAAGTGTGCCGAGGGCGCCTTCACGAATTCTCTAGTCGCTTCACGACCGTTCTTCACCGGCTGAAGCCGGGGATAGAGGTGACGTCGGATACCGTCTTCGGGACCCGACCCATACCGCCAGAGGAATTCATGAAGGCGCATGCTCGACCGGGGCGGCCCTCGGCCGGAAAACTGGTCGTTCTCCTGCTCGGCGGAACGCTCGCCGGCTGCACCGGGCCGTCCGTCACCGGTACGGCAGTGCCCTCACCTGGTGCGATCCCCGGTATCCGCAGTGCGCCACCGTCCGCGCAGGTTCCTTCTGCCCCGGCATCGTCGTGCACCGCGGTGGTGTTCGCGATGGATGTGCGCGCACGGGTCGCGCAGCTTCTGGTACCCGGCGTCGACGCGGGAAACCCGGCCGTGGTGACAAATCTTGTCCAGTCCACTCAGGTCGGTGGAATCTTCATCGGCGGCAATAAGACCACACTGTTGCAGAATGGTGCGCTCGCCGCGGTGCGCCAAGCGGCACGCATCCCCGTTTCGGTCGCGGTCGACGAAGAAGGCGGACGGGTCCAGCGCATCGACGATCTCGACGGGCCGCTGCCCAGCGCCCGGCAGCTGGCCGCCACGAAAACCCCGGACGAGGTGCGGGCGCTGGGCGAGCAGCGCGGCAGGCAGCTACATGGCCGTGGCGTCACAGTGGACTATGCGCCGGACGCGGACGTGAGCGACGAGCCGGACGACGCGGTGATCGGGGATCGTTCCTACAGCCCGGATCCGGAGAAGGTGCGCGCGTACGCGATGGCCTTCGCGGAAGGGCTGCGGGCCGGCGGCGTACTGCCGGTGCTCAAGCACTTTCCCGGGCACGGCCACGGATCCGGCGATTCGCATCGCACCGCGGTGACCACCCCGCCGCTGGATCGGTTGCGGCAGATCGATCTGGTGCCCTACCGCGACCTCGCGGAGTACGGGAAAGTGGGGGTGATGGTCGGGCACCTGGACGTGCCAGGGCTGACCGGCGGGGTGCCCGCTTCGCTGTCCCCGGCCGCGTATCGGCTGCTGCGTGGCGAATTCCGGTTCGCCGGACCGGTGATCACCGACGATCTCGGCGGGATGAAGGCGATCACCGATCAGTACCCGCTGCCCGAAGCGGTCCTGAAGGCACTCCAAGCCGGCGCGGACGAGGCACTGTTCTCCTCCGGCAACGGGGATGTGCCCGCGGTACTGGACCGGCTCGTGCAGGCCGCGCAGACCGGCGAACTGCCCGCCGCGCAGGTAGCCGCCTCGGTGGGCCGCGTGCTCGCGGCCAAGGGTGCCTGCACGATGTGACGAACTCTATGAACGAAACGAGCGAGGCGCTCCAGCGCAATGTGACGATGGTCGCGCTTATTCATCGCTCAAGGAGAACCGTATGTCCGGACGCTTCCACCGACTCGCCGCGTTGTGTGCCGCGGTACTGGGTTTCGGGGCAGTGCTGACTTCCACCGCGTCCGCTTCACCGTCCGGAGTGGTCGATCACCCCATCCCGACCACCGGATGCGGACGCTTCACTCCTGGCGCCGCCGGAACCACCACCGTCGGGCACCTGACCTCCGGCGGGGTGCAACGGGAATACCGGATCTACGTGCCCGCCCGGTACAACCCGCACCGCTCGTACCCGCTGGTGCTTTCCTTCCACGGCCACAAACGCACCGCGGAGTGGCAGGAGAAGCTGTCCGGTTTCTCCGGTGGCGACATGATCGCGGTCTACCCGCAGGGCCTGACCGGCACCGACGGTGAGGCCGCCTGGACCGGTGCGCCGTACTCGGCCACTGTGGACGATGTGCAGTTCACCAGCGACCTGCTCACCTCCTTGCAGCAAACGCTGTGTGTGGACCCGTCGCGGATCTATGCGACCGGCAAGTCCAACGGCGGCGGCTTCACCGGCGTGCTGGCCTGCCGGATGGCCAGCCGGATCGCCGCGTTCGCCCCGGTCTCCGGTGCCTTCTACCCGCAGGGCGGCCCGTGCAACCCGTCGCGCAGGGTGGCGATGGTCGACTTCCACGGCACCGCGGATCCCACCATTCCCTATAACGGCAACCCGGAGAAGGGCCTGCCGTCCATTCCGGACTGGATGACCGGCTGGGTCGACCGCGACCAGTGCCGGTTCGGGCCGATCTCCATCTCGCCGATACGGGGAGTCGTCAAGCAGTGGTGGCCGGGCTGTTCGCTGGCGCGCTATCGGATCGAGGGAGCCGGGCACGTGTGGCCGAGCACGCAGCCGAACCTGGACTCGCAGACCCCGACGCTGATCAACGCCACCCCGATCATCCGGAATTTCCTGCTCTCCCATCGTCTCTGAACGCATCCGGAATCGCTGCCGTTCACCAGGTGACCGGCAGCGATTTCGGCCCGCGCAGCAGCCGGCCGGTTTTGAACGGCACCTCGTCCGCCGCGACGGCGAGGCGCAGCCCCGGCAGCCGGCTCAGCAGAGTGCCGAGCGCGAGCTGCAGCTCCAGCCTGGCCAGTGGCGCGCCGAGGCAGTAGTGCACCCCGTGGCCGAACGAGATGTGCGGGTTGTGCTCGCGATCGAAGTCCACCTCGTCCGCGTCGGCGAAGGCCAGCTCGTCCCGGTTGGCGGCGGCGAGCTGGCAGACCACGGTCTCGCCCGCGCGGACCAGCGTGCCGCCGACCTCGACGTCCTCCTTGGCGATCCGGCCGAAGGTGACCACGCCGAGTGGGGTGATCCGGGCCAGTTCCTCCACCGCCTTGGGCACCAGTTCCGGTTCGGCGCACAGCCGCTGCCACAGCCGAGGCCGGTTCAGCAGGGTGAACACGTAGCCGCAGAGCTGGTTGGCGGTGGTCTCGTGGCCCGCTGCCAGCAAGATGGTGCCCAGCTGCACCAGTTCCCCGTCGGAGAGCCGGTCTTCGGCCTCCTGCGCCGAGACGATCAAGCCGATCAGATCGTCGCTCGGCGTCACCCGCCGCCGGGCGGCCAGGTCGGCGAAGAAGGCCTCCAGGTTGCCGCGGGCGGCGAGGATCTCCTCGACCGGCACATCGGAGATCGCACTGGCCTTGTCCGACCATTCGTGAAATTGCGCTCGCTGGTCCGCGGGCACGCCGAGTAGTTCGCTGATCGTGGTGATCGCCAGCGGCAGCGCGAAATCCGCGACCAGATCCGCGGGCGGTCCCTGTGCCAGCATTCGGCCGGCCAGCTCGTCCACCATGTGCTGGATCCGTGGACGCACCAGCTCAATCCGGCGCATCGTGAAAGTCCGCGCGACCACCCGGCGTACCCGGGTGTGCTCCGGCGGGTCGAGAGTGAGCAGATTGGGTGTGCGTTCGATCAACGGCACCGTGCGCGGCATGTCGTTGTCCCGCGCCGCGGCCCGGCTGAATCGCTGATCGGCCAAGACGAACTTGACGTCGGCCAGCCGGGTCGCCAGCCATGCCGCACCGCCATAGGGCATTTGGAGCCTGCCGAGTCCCTCCCCTCGGCGGAACCGCCCGTACTCCGGCGCCAGCTCTAGCTGCCCTGCCTCCGCGAACGGATACGGACAGGCCTCGATCGACACGGCGGACACCTCCTGACGCGGTCTGGACGGCGAAATGATCTTTACGAGTAGTAGCACGACATCGCCAGGAGCGTCCAGCAAACTTGATCAAGAGCAAGGGTATGCCCTCAGGACCGGTCCGAGCCGTGGTGATGGCGTGGTTCCCAGTTGGAGTAACAGCCGCGCCGCCACGGCCACCTTGGCCGACGCCGCCGTCGATCAACCGCACACCGGCCCCCACAGTCCTTTAAGGACAGTTACCTGATCGGCCGGCACGACCCCGCCGTACAGATGACCCGGATCGAATCCACGCCAACGCCTCACCAGATTCAATCATGAGCAATTCCTCACGCGGCAAAAAGAAATGCACGGTCCCCGTGGTACAAGAACGACCCGACGAGTACCACATGATCGTCGCCGCATTCGGTGACCACACTGACCACATCGCCGCATGTGCGCGGCGGCCGCAGTCCGCGACGCCCCGTTCCGTTACTCAGCGCACTCGAACGCCGCCCGCGTCTCGCCGGCGGACATGGCTGCCGGAAGCCGCCGCGGATGGCGCCGGTAGAGTTCGGGCGTGGAGACCGCCCCTCAGCGAGCCGCCACGGTCCCGCCCCCGTTCGCACCGACGGCGAGCACGGTAGGGCGACCCGCGCGGGAAGAGTCCCGATTTTCGCGTCATGACCGCCCGGCCGGTGCGTCGGACCGGCGTAGGGCCACCCCGAACGGCCCGCGAGCGGACTGGAGCACCCCGATGAACGTGCGCGCCCCGGCGGACGACGTCTCTGTATGGCTGACCGGCGAGTTCACCGGCCGGCTGCCGGCTTCGGCGATCGAGGCGGTGGTCCGGGCGACCCGGGCCGACCTCGACGGCCGGATCGTGCCGGACGAGGTCGGCGAGCTGCTGTACCGGATGGCCCGCGCCCGGCTGCAGCGGATCCTCGCCGGGTAGCCGCGGCCCACAGAAATACGGACACACCGGGTCACCGGCTGGTGACCCGGTACCGCTGCGGCGACCGGTCGTTCAGGAGCGGGGCTGGGCCCGGCTGCTCAGTGGTTCGTCGTGCGGACGCGCCGGCGGCCACCAGATCCGGGCGGGTGGCGGCGGCACGTCGTCTTCGGGCAGTTCCAGCGCGTCGGCGCCGCTCTGCCAGCGGTTCCAATGCACCGAGCACAACCCCCGCCACAACGGCCGCTCCGTGCAGTCCTGCCGACGGCACCGCTGTGTCTGCTGCCCGCTATCCACCACGCCCACGACTCCAAACCCGCGACTGAAGCTCCCGGCCGGTACCAGTGTGCCCGGCCGGCGCCCGGCACACCTCGTACTTCTGCGAACACAACCCTTGTGCAGCAACGGAACGAGTGCGGGCAAGCCTACTCCAGCCGGTTTTTCCCGGTGCACCGCCGAGACTTGCCACGCAGCGTCAGCACGCGACGGCGCACCGTGGTCTCAACTGTCCACATCGGAGACATTCAGTCTGCCGGATGACGCTTGTCGTACTCCATGGCCGCGGCGCGCTGAGTACGGGTGCGCAGCAGCAGTTCGTCCGGGGAATCGGCCACCTCGTTCAGTCCCAGCGAGACCGCCCGGCGGATCTGCTCACGGTTGTCCCGCACGACCGAGGAGAAGAAGTCGTCGATCCGCGGATCCAGCAGCACTTCCAGGAGCACGCGGAACGAAGTGTCCACGACGGTGCGCACGATCTCGTCGTGGAACGGCAACCGGCGCAGCTTGCCCAGCTGCGGGTCGGTGGCCAGCTTCTCGGTGATGATGGCCCGCAGCTCATCCTTGTTCTCGCTGAGGGATTTCGCCAGGTTCTCCGGGTAGTTCCCGGTCTCGAGCACCTTGACCACCTCGTCGAGCACGGCGATGGTGACCGGTTTCTTGATCGCCTGCACGATCGGCTCGGAAAGCTTGTCCACGAGCCGAAAGGTGAATTGCTCACCGACCGCGCGGTCGGCCGCCCGGCCCAGCCGCACCACCAGCAGGATCACCGCGAGCACGTGGTGGTGCACGGTGAACGCCGGGTGCGCGACCGGGATCATCGCGAATACCTCGTACCAGGTGCGGGCGAGGAAGGCGGGCCGCCAGCCCTTCTTGCGCCACCGCCAGATCAGCTCCAGCAGGAAAATCCCGCACACCACGCAATCCGCGACGAAAATCCACTGCGCGGCCTCGGGCGGCGGTGGGGCGAGCAGGGTGTAGCCCAGCAGCCCGATCGAAACCAGAGCGAGCACGAACAGCACCCAGTCGTCCGCCCGCACGTTCCCGGGCAGGATCCCGCTGTTGAGCTCCGTTTGGGCGCCCCTGCCGGCCATACCCGCTCCCTGCTGTCCGTACTCCGCCGCCGATCCGATCATGGCACGGCCGGACGTCGCCGTGGCGGCCGTCGGACGTCGCGGCTCAGGCGGTCAGCCCGACCCCGGCCTCGGCGGTGTTGACCAGGAAGGTGAGCGTTTCCTGGAAGTAGAGCTCCACAGTGGACGAATCGTGGCCGGTGTAGCCGATGGACAGGTCCTGTCCGAAGTGGAGTTCGTAGTCCCCGCCCCTGGTGGAGAGCACGCAGGCGCCGCTGATCGCGGCGGTGCGCACGAGGTCCCCGTCCACGATCTGCCGCAGGTGCTCCAGCACCGGATAGCCGTGGTCGGCGGCCTCGATGGCCGCGGTGTGCGCCTCGTCACTGAGCAACACGGCGTACGGCCCGGCGACCCCGGCGTCACGCAGCTTCGCAAGCGCGTCGCCGATCGCCCTCGGATAGGCGCCGGCCTCCGCGGGCAGGGCGACGGGAGCCTGCGAAGAAGCCGCTCGGATACCGCTGATCCCGGCCTCGGCGAAGCCGTCGACGACGATGCGGTCCTCGACGTGCGCGATCTGCTGCGCGGCATCCTTCACCGGCTGCCAGTCCGCGTCCTTGGCACCCTGCTCCACCGAGTCGACCGCTTCCCGGGACACCGTGAACGGCACCCGCAGCTCGACGATCCGCTGCGCGGTGCGCAGGCTCGCGGACACCCCGGCAGCCGGGCCGGGCACCGGTTCCCGATGCCCGGTGCCGATCGCGGCGAGCGCCGGGTCGCCGGCCACCACCACGTCGACCACCCGCCGGGCCGCGGCCGACTCCCGGAACGTACGCGTGGCCTCCTCTTCCAGATCCGCCCAGGCGGCGGCCGAGACAGGGGCGAGTTCGCGATGCAGGTTGTTCATGATCGAGCGCTCCTTCGCAGGCTGCCGATGCCCAGCGACGACGGGTCCGCCGTCGCAGTGTCCGGGGAGTCCTGCACCGGCGGGAGTGGCGCCGGCGGATCCTCCAGGAAATCCACGGTGGGGACGTAGAACAGCGCACCGGTGAGCGGGGTGGAGAAGTCCAGGATGCGGTCGTGGTTGCCCGGCGGCGAGCCGACGAACATGTTCTCCAGCATCCGCTCGATCACCGACGGGCTCTTGGCGTAGCCGATGAAGTAGGTGCCGAACTCGTCGTGCGCGGGCCGCCCGAACGGCATGTTGTCGCGCAGGATCTCCAGCTCGGTGCCGTCCTCGTCGGTGATCACGGTGAGCGCGAGGTGCGAGCCGGCAGGCTTCTCCGCGTCCGGAAGCTCCACATCGGACAGTTTGCGCCTGCCGATCACCAGCTCCTGCTCCTCGGTGGACAGCGCGTTCCAGGCGGCCAGGTCGTGCAGATACTTCTGCACCACCACGTAGCTGCCGCCGTCGAACGGCCCGTCGTCGTCCACCAGCACCGCCCGCTCGGCCGACGCGCCGGTCGGATTCTCCGTGCCATCCACGAAACCGAGCAGGTCACGCGCGTCGAAGTAGCGGAAGCCGGACACCTCGTCGACGACCGTGACCGCACCGCGCAGCCGGTCCATGATCAGCGTTTCCAGCTCGAAGCACAGGTCCATCCGGCCGGCCCGGAAGTGGAAGAGCAGATCGGCTGGGGTCGTCACGCTGGTGTGCCGGTCGCCGTCGAACACCGGCAGCTCGTGCAGCTCAGCTGGGCGCGGGCCGCCGTAGATCCTGTCCCACGCCGCCGAGGAGACTCCGGCGACGCAGGTCAATCCGCCATCCAGGGAACGGAAGCCGACCGTGCGCTGTAGTCCGGGCAGGTCCGCCAGCAGGTCCTTCGCGGTCTCCTCGGCCCCCGCGTCCACCCGGACCACCAGGAAGACCGCCGCCCGGGTGAGCGGGCCGAGCACGCCCTGGGATTCCGCCGCCTCCGCACTCACGCGTCCGCAACCTCCTGCCGCACCGGCCGTCGCGGGCATCGTAACCGCGGACAGCAGGCGGCACCGTTCGCCGCCACTCGCGCGGGGGACGTCAGCCGAGCCGGGTGAGCAGGTCCTCGACCTCGGCCGCAAGCGCTTGCGGGGCCTCGCCCTGACCGGCCAGCAGATGCAGCAGCGCCCGCTGGAACAGGCCGTCGAAGGCGGCGTACGCGAGCGCCGGGGACACCCGTGGCGGCTCGCCGGTGAACTCGGCGTAGCGGTGGACCACCCGCCACACCATGTCCTGGCGCTGCGCGTCGATGTCCAGCACGTCGGCCCGGAAGGATTCCTCGAACAGGCTCTGGTTGCGCAGGTCGTACCACAGCCGGTGCATCGCCGCGTCCGAACGCAGCGTGCCGGCCATGGCGGCGCCGAAGCCGCGCTTGAGTTCCTCGGCCGAGGCGGCCTCGGCCACCACGTCGTCGTAGCGGGTCACGCAGGTCTCTTCGAACTTGCGCACCGCGTAGGTGAGCAGCTCGACCTTGTCCTCGAAGTAGTAGTGCAGCACCCCGTGCGAGAAATCGGACTTCTGCGCGATCTCCCGCAGGCTCGTGCGGGCGTAGCCCAGCTCCGCCAGCGCCTGCAGGGCGGACTCGGCCAGCTGCTCCCGCCGCAGAGCGAACTTGTCCACGGCGCGGCGGGAAATACGCTCCTTCGCCACGGTCACGTCCGGAAGTCTAGCCTGCGAAGCGAGACTTGACGGTCGTCCAAGAAAATCTTGGTGGATGTCACACCGAATGCCGGAACGCCCGCTGCGCCGAAGGTCAGAACTGGCCACCGCTCGCGCGCAAGGCCTGCCCCGTGACCCAGCGTGCGGCATCAGAGACCAGGAAACCCACGATGTCGGCGATGTCGCCCGGCTCGGCGAGCCTGCCGAGCGGGGTCTGGCGCACGGTGTACTCCTGCACGCCGGGCGGACCGTCCGCGGCGAGCGCCTCGGTGCGGACCGCGCCGGGAAGCACGCTGTTCACCGTCACCCCGCGTGGCCCGAGTTCCTTCGCCAGCACGCGCACGAGGTGGTCGCCGGCGGCCTTGCTCGCACCGTAGATGCCCGTGCCGGCGCGGCTGGTCACGACCACACCGCTGGAGATCACCACGATCCGGCCGCCGTCGCGGACACGGCGGGCAGCCTCACGCAGGGTCGCGAAGGTCGCCCGGAGATTGGTCGAGAATACGAGGTCGAACGCGTCGTCGCCGGTCTCGGCGACCGGCGAGAACCGCGCGATGCCGACGTTGCCCACCACCACGTCCAGCCCGCCGAACTCCGCTTCCGCGGCATCAAAAAGCCCGCGGAGCGCGTGGGGGTCGGTGACGTCGGCACGCAGTGCGACCGCCTGCCCACCGTCCGCGCGAATCTTGTCCACCACGGCTCGCGCGGAATTCTCGTCGGTGCGGTAATTCACCGCGACCGGCCGCCCGATCCCGCGCGAGGCCCCGGTGACCAGTGCGCCGGTCATGTCGCCCGCCTTTCTTCGCCCCGGGCAGCCTAGCCACGGACGAGGGCGGGCACCGTCCGTTCCAGCAACTTCGCCAGCGGGGCACGGGCGAACGTCCCGAGCAGGCCGATCACGCCGCCGACCACGAGACCGGCCAGCACGTCGTGCGGATAGTGCGCGCCGACGTACACCCGCGAAATCCCGATCACCACGGCGAAGACGGCCGCCCACCTTCCCCAGCGCCGGTTGACCAGGAACATCGCCGCCGCGAAAGCGGCCACGAGCACTGTGTGGTTGCTGGGAAACGCGTAATCCGTCGGCGGATCGCACGGCAGAAGAGTGTGTACCCCGGCGACGACCCGGCATGGCCGCACCTCGGCGAACAGCGACTTGAGCGCCGTGTCGGCCGCGAACGCCAATGCCATCGACAACGGCACCCACATCGCGACGGCCAGCCTGTCCGCGCCGTGATGCCGGGCTCGCCACAACAACGCGAGAATCACCGGTACCACGAGGAAAACCCCGTACTCGGCGACCGCGATCGCCACCCCGGAAAGCCAATGCTGTGCCCAGGCGAAATCCGTTACGCCTCGGTAGATCCCGGCGTCGATCATGGGACCCGGCTCCGGCGCGCGCGGACGATCTCCAGCACCAGAGGGCTGAGCGAAACCAGCACCACGACGGCGATGATCGGCAGCAAGTACGTATCGATGTTCGGCACTGACGAACCCAGCGCGTAACCGGCCAACGGCACCCCGGCTGTCCACAAGAGACCGCCGAGCACCTGCCACAACGCGAACCGCGCGGCCGGCATCCCAGCCACCCCGGCCAGCGGATTCAGCACCGTGCGCACCACCGGGATGAACCGGGCCAGCACCACCGCCTTGCCCAGTCCGTACCGGGTCAGCATCGCCGATCCACGCGTGACGCCCTGGTGCAGATGCCGGTTCCGCACGCGGGCCAGCAGCGCGCTGCCGCCGCGTTTGCCGAGCACGAACCCGGTCTGCGCGCCGAGCAGCGCGCCCGTCGCCGCACAGGCGATCACCGCGAGCAGCGAGAGGTGCACCTTGCCGGACGCGGCCAGCACCCCCGCGGTGAACAGCAGCGAGTCCCCCGGCAGGAAGAACCCGATGAGCAGCCCGGTCTCGGCGAACAGCACCACGAACACCCCGATCGGGCCGAAGGTCGCCAGCAGCGACTGCGGATCGAGCAGGCCGCCCATCCCCCACCTCCGTCAACTACGTGTCAGCAGAACTTCTACACAAGTGTAGTAGATATTCACCCGGCTACGACAACCGTGTAGATTCGGAGGCATGCGGAAGGAACAGGACGGCGGCACCCGGCGGGCACCCGGCGAGCTGGAAGCCGAAGTGCTGGCCGTGCTGTGGGAGTCCGCCGAACCGGTGTCGGCGGCCGGTGTGCAGGAGCGGCTCGGCGGCGGGCTGGCCTACACCACGGTGGTCACCATTCTTTCGCGGCTGTACGAAAAAGGCGTCGCGACCCGGGAGAAGCAGGGCCGCTCGTTCACCTATCGCGCGGCGGACGACGAGCCGGGCCTGGCCGCGCGCCGGATGACCAAGGTGCTCGACAACGAAGCGGATCGGCCGAGTGTGCTCGCACGCTTCGTGTCCCACCTTTCCGCTTCCGACGAGCGGGTACTGCGCGATCTGCTGGCCGAGAACGGCGGCTGAGACGTGGGGCTGGACCTGCTGGTACCGCTACTGCTACCGCTGGCCTCCTGGCCGGTGGCACGCTGGGTCGCGCCCCGGCTGTCCCCGCGGCTCGGCAGCTGGCTGCTCACCAGCTGCGCGCTGGTGCTCGCGGCGGGCAGCACGCTGACGCTGGCCGTGCTCGCCGCGGCCGGGCTCGCGCAGCTGCCCGTGATCGGCCGGCTGGGCGACTTCTCCGCGGTCGCCTTCCACGGCGCGGACGCGGTCGGCCTGCCGCTGGCGATCGGTTCCACGGTGGTCTTGAGCGGCGTCGTAGCCGCCTTTCTGCGCACTGCGGTCCGCTACGGGCGCTGGCATCGGGAAGTGCACGCCGAGCTGAACACGCATACGCGCGAGGCAGGCGTGGTGCTGTTGCCCGGCGAGGAGCCGGTGGCCTTCGCGGTACCCGGCGGTGGCGGCCGGATCGCCGTGTCCAGCGGCATGCTCGCGGCACTGGCGCCGGGCGAGAGGTGCGCGCTGCTGGCCCACGAACGCGCGCACCTGCGCTTGCGTCACCACCTTTTCGACGGCGCCGTCACCATCGCGACAGCGCTCAATCCCCTGTTGCGCCCGCTCGGTTCGGCGGCCCGGTTCGCGCTGGAACGCTGGGCGGACGAAGCCGCCGCCGAACACGTCGGCGATCGCAAGCTCGTCGCGACCGCTGTGGCGAAGGCGGCCCTGGCCGGAGTTCGCCGGCCGCCGCTCGCCCTTGCCGCGACCGGTGGTCCGGTCCCGCAGCGTGTGCGTGCCCTGCTCACCACGCCGGAACCGGGCTCTCAGCGACGCTCACTGGGCACCATCGCGGTCGCCGTGGTGCTCGGCGCCTGCGCCTGGTCGGCGACCAGCACCCTCGACGCGGCGACCGATCTGCACTTCGGGATCGAGACCGCGCAGGCCGCCTGTGTCGCCAAGGCCGTGCCCGGCCAGGGGACCCAGGCCCAGACCACGAGCACGGCACTCGGACACCAGGACCGGGAGTGCGCCGAGAGCTGACCGCCACGCCCCGGGTGCGGCCGCGACGTCGGAATCGTGCAGCAGGATCGTGCCACCGCCGTCGAGCTTCCGGCCGACCGTGCGCACGACCGAGCGTGCCGTGGCCCGGCGTGTCCAGTCGAAACCCCACGTGGTCCACAGAATCGGCTGAAGTCCCAGTTTCCGCGCGGAGACCAGCGAACCGGCGCTGAACACCCCGTACGGCGCGCGCAGCCAGCGTGGCCGGGTGCCGGTCACCTGGTGAATCAGGTCCACCGTCCGGGCCAGCTCGTCGTGCAGCACCGCGGAGCGGAGGCGGAGAAAGCACCGGTGCGTCCAGCCGTGCACCGCGATCTCGTGGCCGGCTGCGGCGATTTCCCGTCCCAGCCATGGTGACCGGTCCAGTTCGCTGCCGAGCACGAAAAACGTCGCACGGACGTCGAGGTCCGCGAGCACCTGGAGAAACTTCGGCGTGGACTCCGGATTCGGGCCGTCGTCGAAGGTGAGCGCCACGTGCCCGGGATCGCCACGGCCGGACAGCGCGGGTGCCAGCACCGCCCGGATCGCGGGCACGAACAGCACTGCCGGAGCCGCGTGCGCGCCGATCATCCGGCCGCCTCAACGGGGCGCAGCACCCAGTCGAGCGCACCGGCCAGCTCGCGGGATGAACGTACCCAGGGCACCGTGCCGTCGTCGTGCAGCACCGCGGCGTTGGCCCGTCCGTGTCCGGGCAGGCAACGGTAGGTCAGCACCGGCAGCCCGGTGGCGAGCGCCTCGGAGGTGGTCAGGCCGCCCGCGTTCTGCACCACGACGTCGCAGGCCCGCATCAGGTCGGCCATCTCGTCGACCCAGCCGAACACGTACCGGTGCCCCGCCTGGTGCAGCCGCCGGGCCAGCACCTCGTTGCGGCCGCACACCACGACCGGCTCGACCAGCCCGGTGCCCACCAGGTCGGCCGCGGTCTGGCCGATCTGGCCGACGCCCCAGGAGCCCGCGACGACCAGCGCCAGCGCGCGATCCCGGGGCAGGCCGAGCCGGCGGCGCAGCAGCAGCCGTTCTGCCGGACCCGCACCCGGCCGGAACGCGGGCGAGACGAGCGGGCTCGAAACCAGCACTCGTCCGGCACCCAGGCTCCGGGCCTGCCGGGCGGCGATCTCGTTGGGGGCCACGGTCAGCTTCGCCATCGGGCTCACGCACAGCCGGTGCACCGACGGATCGGTCAGGTAGGTGACCAAGGGCGGGCAACCGCGTTCCGTGCGCGCCAGCCGGGCGGCCGCGTGGGTCCCGAGCGGATAAGTCGACACGACGAGATCCGTGCCGTCGCCCAGTACTTCACGCAGCGCCGGGGCGGCCAGCCCGGCGAACCGGCGGGACGCACCGGCCAGCGTCGGCGTGCCCAGCGCGCCCAGCAGCCAATCCCAGCTGCGCGGCACGGTCTTGAGCTGCCGGTGGTAGGTCTCGCACAGCACCGAGCCGAGCCTGCCGGGCAGCAGATCGAGGAAGTCCACCCGCACGACCTCCGCCCCGCGCGCGGCGAACCGGCGATCGAGTTCACGGGCAGCACCGTCGTGGCCGGCCCCGATCCGGGCGGACACGATCACCACGCGGTCCATCGGCAGCATCCCTCTCGACTACTACATGGCTGTAGTAAAACTACACCCATGTAGAATTCGGTGCGGCACCCGGCATGCCACCGGCGGCGAGCAGCGGCATGGCCGGAGCAGGGGGTAACTCAGCCGGGTGAGCCGAGCGCTACCGTGAACCCTTCGACCTCCGGACGAAGCACGCCGCCCGGCGTGGCAGGAATAAGGAGCACCCATGCGGCGCAACCCGACCTCCGGCCCGTTGCGCGCGGCGCAAGTGGCGCTCGTCGCGATCTCCCTGCTGGTGCTGGGCGGCACCGGCTACGCCTGGTCGACACTGCACCAGCTGACCGACGGGCTGACCCGCGCGGACGTGCTCGGCGGGGACACCTCCCCTCTGGACGAGCAGAACATCCTGATGGTCGGGCTCGACACACGGACCGACGCGCAGGGCAACCCGCTGCCCGCGGACGTGCTCAACCAGCTGCACGCGGGCGGCTCCGCCGACGGTGGCGACACCACGGACACGATGATCGTGGTGCACATCCCGGCCGGCGGCGGGCAGGCCACCGCCATCTCCATCCCGCGCGACTCCTACGTGCAGGTCACCGGCGGGTTCGGCAAGCACAAGATCAACTCCGCCTACACCTACGGCCAGACCGACGCGAAGAAGACCCTCGGCGCCAAGGGCGAATCCGGCGCGCAGCTGGAAACCGACTCGGCGCAGGCGGGCGCGAAGACCGCGATCGACACCGTGCAGCAGCTGACCGGGCTGAGGATCACGCATTACGCGGCGGTCAACCTGGCCGGGTTCTACTACGTGAGCCAGGCCGTCGGCGGCATTCCGGTATGCCTGGTGAAGGCCGTGAGGGACTCGTACTCGGGCGCGGACTTCCCCGCGGGCAACCAGACCGTGGCCGGCGCGCAGGCACTGCAGTTCGTCCGGCAGCGGCACGGGCTGCCAAACGGCGATCTCGACCGGATCAAGCGGCAGCAGGTGTTTATGGCCAGCATGGCGAAGACCATCCTGTCCGCGGGCACCCTCGCCAACCCGGGCAAGCTGAACGACCTCATCGACGCGGTGAAGAAGGCCGTGGTGGTCGACGCGAACTGGGACATCCTCGGTTTCGCCCAGCAGCTGCACGGGATGAGCGCGGGCAATATCCGCTTCGTCACCGTGCCGGTGGTGAGCATCTCGCTGAAGACCCCGTCCGACGGTGACGCGGTGCAGGTGGATCCCGCACAGATCCAGGCCTTCATCCGCCAGCAGACCGGCGGCGCGCCGAGCGCCACGTCCGGCGCACCGTCCACTTCGGCCACACCGCCGAGCGACTCCTCGCTGTCGTCCTATGTGGTCGACGTAAGCAATTCCTCGGGTGTCGACGGCCTCGCCGCACACGCCGAGAACAAGCTGAGCGCGGCGGGATACGGCCGCGGCACCGTGGCCAACGGAAGCTCGCGCAAGGCGTCGATCGTCTACTATGGACACAATCAGCGCACCGCGGCCACGAAGATCGCGCAGGCACTCGGCGGGATGCCCGTCGCCAGTGACAATTCACTGGCGGAGAACCACTTCCGCGCCTACCTCGGCAAGGACTACGAAGGCGGCGACAGCGGCGTGCACCCGGCCGCCTACGTCGCTCCCGCGCAGACCCCGTCTCCCGCACCGGCCCCGATCACCGCCGGCGGCGTGACCTGCGTAAACTGAGCCACTCCCCGCCGCCTCACCTCCCACCTCGCCTCCCCCGCCCAGGCTAGCGCTGTGAAGGGTCCCTTCACGGACTCTGAGGCTGTGAAGGGACCCTTCACAGCCTCGCCTCTCGAAAAAACGGGGGCCGGTCCACAGTGGACCGGCCCCCGTTCGTGGGACGTCAGTGGATCAGGCGTTGCTCCGGCGGCGGCGCACCAGCAGCAGCATGCCGCCACCGACGATCACCAGCGCGGCGCCGATGCCGATCGGCCACGCGGCGTTGACGCCGGTGTTGGCCAGCGGCGTCTGGCCGCCACCGCCACCCGCGGGGACCTCGCTGGTGGGCACGACCGGGGTGGTGGTCTCCGGGACGGGGGCCTCGGTCCAGCTGCCGCTCGCCTTGGCCTCGACCGTGCTCTTCTGCGTCTGCGCGACGATCAGCGACTGGGTCGGGTGCCGGTCGTAGTCCTTGGCCACGAACAGCCGGCCGGTCTGGATGCGGCCGGCGGCCTTCACGGCCAGTTCCGCGGAACCGGGCTTGGCGTCCTTGCCGACCTGCAGGTAGAGCTTGCTGCCGTCCTTGAGGTCACCGGTCTTGACCGCTTTGCCGTCCGCGTCGACGAGCGTGACGCCCTCGGGCAGCTTGGTGGTCAGGTCGGTGATCTGCCCGGTGGTGGAAAGGGTGAACGGCCCGATCTTGTCGCCCGCCGCACCGTTGGCCTTGGCCGGGGTGAGGGTCAGCGCCGGCTTCGGCTGCTCGCCGATCCCGGTGTTGCCCTTGCCGGTCAGGTATCGGTAGACGGCCAGCACGTCCGCCGCGTCGTCGGCCGGGCCGTCCGCCAGCGGGTTCTCGGCGTCGAGATCCTTGGCATCACTGAAGTGCCAGACCGCGGCCTGCGTCGCGGTGAGCGCCTCGATGGCCGACAGCCCGCCGTGCAGCTGGACGCCGCCGCCCTCGACGGCCTTGGCCAGGTTGTCCTCTGTGGTCGTCGGGTAACCGTGCTGCAGCACCCAGTTGACCTTGTCGTTGTTCTTGCGGAACGGCGACTTCGGGTCCGGGTAGTCACCCCAGGAGTGCTCCACGACCTCGTCGCCGCTCCTCGTGGAGACCTCGACCTGTACGCAGTACATCTTCAGCAGGCCGCCGTCGGCCAGCTTCAGGTTGAACAACGTCGTTCCGGTCCCGCCCGGGGCGCCGATGTTGACGTTGTACCCGATCTGCCCGCCCCGGACCACAGTGCCGGTAGCCGCGCCACTCTGGGCCTGCGCGGTTTCCGCGCCGGCCGCAGGCGAGGTAACCAGGAGCGCTGCGGCCGCGGACACCACCGCGAGCCCGCCGCGCACCAAGCCCGACCTGTTGTGCATGTTCTCTCCCATCCAGTCCCGAACCTCGAAAACACACGAATAGACGGGCCGTGTGAGAGTCCAGCTCCCCGATCACAACGGCCACCAAATCGGGTGGTCAGATACACCCGATCATGCAATTTCGGAGCATACACACAGCTCACATGGCCACCGAGCGTGGTCCTCTGACTGCACTTTTATCCAACCTTCGAGTGACCGAACGGGTAACCGCCCGGCGGCGATCCCCCCGGCGAGGCGACACTCACCAGGGCGGCGAAAACCGGTTTCGCGAATCTGTCCCCTCAAGTCGATTAGCCCGATAGTGTGACCCGTGACAAGTGGTCACCAGCGGAGCACCCGAACGGGTGAAGGGAGCGCGCACCATGTCGCCGACCTTCGAGGACGCCGGTCGTCCGCGACTGCAGCGGCTCTCCGATCTGCTCCCGGACCTGCGCGCCGGCGCACCCCGCGCCGCGACCGGGCCGGGCGGGGTGCCACGGCCGCGGGAGGACCGGCTCTCGGTACTGGTCATCGGAAATCGGCCGAATATCCGCGAAGCCGTCACCCTGCACCTGACCCGGATGGGCGCGACCGAGATCCGGCAGGCCACCACGATGGCCATGGCACGGGCGTATGCGGCCGAACCGCGCGACCTGGCCATCGTCGATCTCGGGATGCGGGAGAGCAGCGGCACCGCGCTCATCGCCGAACTGCGCGGCCGCGGCTGGCCGCGCGTGGTCGTGCTCGCCGCCAACGGCGACGCGCCGGAGGTGCACGCCGCGTTCCAGGCCGGCGCGCAGGCATACCTGCTCACCGCCACGGTGCCGCTGGGTGCGGCCCGCTCGAAGGGCACCATCGTGATCGGCGCCGACGGTGCCCCGCACGAGCTGTCCGCCCGCGAGATCGAAGTGCTCCAGCTCGCCGCGGACGGTCAGTCCAACAAGGAGATCGGCGAGCGGCTCTCACTCTCCGCGCTCACCGTCAAATCGCACCTGTCCCGCATCGGCCGCCGGCTCGGTTCCGGCGACCGCGCCCAGATGGTCGCGCTCGCCATGCGGGCCGGAGTGCTGCGCTGAGCCGGGTTCAGCGGACCAGGTTCTCCAGCTCCTCGCCCGCGGCGAACCGGCGGAGCTGCCGTTCGGTAAGCCGTTTTGCCCGTGGATAGAAGGAATCCGAGCCACCGGCGATGTGCGGGGTGATGATCGCCCCGTCCAGAGTCCACAGTGGATGATCGGCGGGCAGCGGCTCCGGGTCGGTCACGTCGAGCGCGGCACGCAACCGGCCGGCGGCCACTTCGGCGGTCAGTGCCGCGGTGTCCACCGCCGTGCCCCGGCCCACGTTCACCACCAGCGCCCCGTCCGGCAGCGCGGCCAGCTCGGCGGCGCCGATCAGCCCGATCGTCCGCGGGTTGTCCGGCAGGACCAGCAGCACGATGTCCACAGTGGGCAGCAGCTCGGGCAGCTCCGCGACGCCGTGCACACCGGGGCGCGCGGTGCTGGCGACCGGCACCACTTCGGCCTTTCCGGCGAGCAGATAGCGCTCGATCGCGCGGCCGATCGAGCCGTAGCCGACGAGCAGCACGCGGGTGTCGGCCAGCGAACGCGTGTGCACCCGGTCCCAGATTCCCCTCTGCTGCTGGGCGAACCAACGCGGGAAGAGCCGTTGCGCGGACAGTACGAGCGTGAGCGCGTGCTCGGCGACGCTGAGGTCGTGCAGGCCGCGGCCGTTGGCCAGCCGCACCCCGTCCGGCAGCAGCGGGAGCAGCTGGTCGTAGCCGGCGGACAGCGACTGCACCGCGCGCAGCGACGGCAGCCTCCCGAACAGGTCGAACGGCCGGGTCCCCGAATCGTAGGGGAGCACGTAGAACTCGACCTGCTCCAGCGCGTCCGGCGGGGTTCCGCGGCCGTCCCAGACCGCGGTGGTCAGCTCGGGCGGTACGGCCAGGTCCGGCCAGGGCAGCAGCACTCGGGCAGTCATCCACGCCTCCGCATCGGTCGGTGACCGCGGGCGCGGCCACCGACATTGTGCGACGTGTCAGGAATCGAGCTGCTGCTGGATCCAGGACCGGATCGAATCCACCCGCGCGGCGGTCTCCAGTCCCGGGTTCGGGCAGTCCGGGCCACGATCTTCGATCGCGATCAGCACCTTGTGCCCGCGCTCGCCGGGCACGAAGTAGGGCGAGCCGGAGTCGTCCGGGCACGGGCTGTTCTCCACGGTGCGCTCGTGCACGGGTGCGAGATCGATCTCGTACTGTCCCACCGAATGCACCGCGAAGTCCCCCCGCTTGAGATGGTCGGACTGCACGATCACCTTCGAGGACAGCGCGCCCCAGCCGACGAAGGTGGCCCGCTGCCCGACCGTCGGCGCCTCGCCGGGCAGGGACAGCGGGGTGATGTCGGTAACCGGGTTCTCCAGGCGAGCAAGCGCAAGATCGCTGTAGGGCGACTGCCGGACGTCCACGACCTGCGTGACGTGCCCATGCGGATCGGAGTCAGCGCGCTTACCCAGTGCCACCTTCATGTGGTACTCCGGGCGGCCGTCGACCCGATTGTCGCGGGTGTCGTGAAAGCAATGCCCGGCGGTGATGATCCATCCGCCGGCGATCAGCGCGCCACTGCAACCCCCGGTGCGTACCCCGCCACCCTCCTCCGGGATGTCGGTGGACGAGAGCTTGGCGCTGAACGAGGTGTCGAAACCCGGGTCCGCGCTCGACGGCGCGGTACCCCCGGTGGCGGCCCCGCTGTGCACTGACCCGGCCCTCTCCGGCGACAGCTGCCGCACGGCGACGGTGGTCCCGGCCAGCCCGGCTCCAGCGAGCACGGACACGACCACGGCACCGAACCGGAAACCCGCCCGCTGGGCGGCGGACGTCTTCACTCCCACCACCGGACCAAGGTAGCGAAGACCGTCACTCGAACGGGTTAAGCGGTCGACCTTGTCCCGCCGTCTGGGTAGAAGGCTTGCCTGAACGCTCCCGCTCGCTGCTCTGACCTGCCGTGAAGGGCACCTTCACGGCCCCAGAGTCCAGGGTCCCGGCAAAGTTGGTCGCGGACCCGTGATCAGCAGAGAGAGCCGTGGCTGCCCGACCGGTTTCGGGTCCGTGAGGGTGCCCCTGACGGACTCAGAGTCCGTGAAGGGGCCCTTCACAGCCCTCCGCAGCTGCGCAGGGCCCTCCACACCGACTTTGCCGACGCCCTGGCCCCAGAGTCCGTGAAGGGTCCCTTCACAGACCTTCTCACGCCCCGGTGCGGGTGAGTTCGGCGAGCTGGCCCGGTTGGTAGGAACCGGCCGGGGTCCGCGCGATCACGTTCATCCGGTTGGCCGCGTTGGTCATCGCGACCGAGCAGATCAGCACGGCGAGCTCGTCGTCGGTGTAGTGCTCGCGCATCCGTGCCCAGGTTTCGTCGGAGACCCCGTGGTGGGCATCGGCGAGCCGGGCGGCCTCCTCGGCGAACGCGAGCGCGGCGCGTTCGGCTTCGGTGAACACACTCGCTTCGCGCCACGCCGCGACCATGTTCAGCCGGAGCTGGCTCTCGCCCGCCGCAGCGGCGTCCTTGGTGTGCATGTCGACGCAGAATCCGCAGCCGTTGATCTGGCTGGTGCGCAACGCGACCAGTTCCTGCGTGGACAGCGGAAGGGAGGACTCCTTGAGCGCGAACGCGGCGTTGGCGAAGCGCTTCCCGAACTTCAAGGCCAGCTCGTTGCCCATCAGGTTGAACCGAACGTCCATGATGTCGCCCTCATCTCTCGTGTGCAGTGGCTGCCCATGAGATGTCGGTCGGACGGACCGTGTGACAGTGTCGGAGTGTGACGCACACCGCTGTCACAAATTCACGCGCAGCGGCATCTAGGAGACGACAGCGCCAATAGGGACAGGAGTCGCGTATGGTCACGCCGCCCGAAGACCACCCCGCCACCGAAGCGTTCCTGGCGCACCGCAATCTGCTCTTCACCGTCGCGTACGAGATGCTCGGGTCCGCGGTGGACGCCGAGGACGTACTGCAGGAGACGTGGCTGCGTTGGGTCGGCGTCGACCTCGCGGCAGTTCGGGACCAGCGCGCGTACCTCGTACAGATCGCTACCCGGCAGGCTCTCGGCCGGCTACGCACGCTGGGGCGGCGAAAGGAGTCGTACGTCGGCACATGGCTGCCCGAGCCACTACTGACAACGCCGGATGTCGCCGACGACGTCGAGCTGGCCGACAGCGTGTCGATGGCAATGCTGCTGGTGTTGGAAACACTCGCGCCGACCGAACGCGCAGTGTTCGTGCTGCGCGAGGTTTTCGACCTCGGATACGACGAGATCGCCGAAGCCGTCGGCAAAACCCCGGCCGCGGTGCGGCAAATCGCGCACCGTGCGCGAGTACACGTCTCCGAGCGCCGTCCGCGAGGCGCGGTCTCCGCCGCCCAGACTCGCGACGCACTCGCCGCATTCCAGCGAGCCACCGAAACCGGCGACCTGCAAAGCCTGTTCGATCTGCTGGCACCGGACGTCGTCTTCCTCGGCGACGGCGGCGGAGTCAAACAAGCCGTGCTCCGCCCGATCGTGGGCGCTGAGCGCGTTTCCCGGATGCTGTCCGCCGGTCTCCGCCGACTGACCGCAGTCACACTGCAGCCGACAGAAGTCAACGGCCACCCTGCCTTGGTGCTTCGCTTCGACGGCGAGATCGACACAGTACTCGCGCTGCGCATCGACGACGGTCTCATCTCCGGTCTGTACGCGGTGCGAAACCCGGCCAAACTGTCGCACCTGACTCGGGAAACTCCCTTGCAGCGCACCACTTAACCCCAGGTCGGCGTCCGGCGAGGTGTGCGATGAGGGAAGTGGTACGCGAGGCGGCGAGGTTCCCCGCCGCGGGTCCGGCCGCGCCGATGCGGCTCGGTGACGTGGCCGATCACGTCGGCTACAGCCCGTTCCACCTGGCCCGCGCGTGCCGCGCAACGGTTCCAGCTTCCAAGCAGCTGCTGGGCTGAACTGTTCGATGACCACCCGCCGCGGCCGGTCGGGGTCCCGGGACCGTTCCGGAAGGCGGGATGGCCACCGGGCGGGTCAGGCTGAGCCCGGCCGCGTCCGCCACGCTTGACCGGACACCGGCGGTCTACGTCGGACTCTTCCCACGGCATGCGGCGCGCGATCCCGGCCGGCGGCTCACTACTTGATGAGCGGCTGGAATTCCTGCTCACCGGAGTGCCACCGGGTTGGCTACCGGCTGCTGGCCTGCGCGTTGCCCGCCAGAGGCGACCCGCGCTAGCAGGTGCTGCCCTCGGTGCCGGTCGTCGGCGCGTACGCGGCGCCGGTGCGGATCCGGCCAGGCCTTGCTTTTCCTTCAGCAACGCGTCGATCGTGCCCGGCGCGAACGCCTCAGCCAGCCGCCACGCCGCTGCCTCGGCACCATCACGAGACGATGTGTTCTACGTCACTCGGCGTCCCTTCCGGCCGCCCGCAGGCCAGCCGATCTTTGTGCACCTCCGGCTTACACGGCTGGCATGACACGCCCACCCGACCCGGCCGCCCATCTCGCCAAGGAGATGGGTCGTCGACCTACAGCTACCGGTTCATCTCCGAACACCCCGCTGCCTTCGGCGTCGCACTGCTGTGCCAAGTCCTGCGTGTGCACCGCCCCGGGGTTCTGCGAATGGATCGCGCCTGCCAGGGCCGCGGGCGAGGAGGAACTGGCCACTGAGATCGCCGAGGTCCATGCCAAGCACGCAGGCGCCTACGGCTGCCCGCGGGTCACCGGTATCGCACCCGCAGCATAAAACCCCGGTGTCCGGCTCCCGGGGAAACCTCAGTTGCCGCCGAACGAGAGGTTCACCGCCACGGTCACCTGGCCGATTACGTCACGCTGC
The DNA here is from genome assembly GCF_003600245.1 of Amycolatopsis panacis. Classification (NCBI taxonomy): domain Bacteria; kingdom Bacillati; phylum Actinomycetota; class Actinomycetes; order Pseudonocardiales; family Pseudonocardiaceae; genus Amycolatopsis; species Amycolatopsis panacis. The sequence goes on along the minus strand of NZ_QZFV01000081.1, from coordinate 12,383 downwards.
CGTTGGTCGGCGAGGACTACCTCAACGTGTCGCCGGTGACCTGCGTCGCATCGACGTCGGCGGAATCCTGGGCTCCAGCCCCCGCTCCCGGTGCGGGTCGGCATCGGTAGCGACGACGTGCGACAGGTCAGGCCCGGCGCCGCGAGCACCCACCCACCACCCCGTCGACGATCCGGCGAGCTGCAATTCGTAACAGCCGCCCGTCGCCCGGAACGATCGGACGTGGCTGGTGCGGACCACACCGTGGTTCACTAGTAGCCGGAACACTCAGTCCGGAACTGGAGGCGAGTCACGTGCGCACCGACGCGAGCCAGAACCGTGCCCGCATTCTGGACGCCGCGCGGGAGCTATACGCGGAAAAGGGGCTCGACGTCACCATGCGGGCCATCGCGAGGCGCGCCGGGCTCGGCGTGGCCACGCTCTACCGGCATTTCCCGCATAGGCAGGCCCTCGTGGTTGCGGCGTTCGAGCACGAGCTGGCGGACTGTGACCGGCTCAGCGAGGAGGCGCTCGCCGACCCTGATCCGTGGCGGGCCCTGCGTGGCATGATGGACCACGTCGTCCGCGCTCAGGTCGGCAACCGGGCCTTCACCTGGGCCTTCCGCGCTGAGTCCCGGGACGAGGTGGAGAGCGGCAAGGCATTGGCCGGGGCGATGACCAACATCACCGAGCTGGTGCGCCGGGCGCAGGAGAGTGGGGACCTGCGGGCCGATTTCTCGCCCAGCGACCTCGCCTTGCTCGTTCAGGCCAGCGACAGCCTCACGGCGACGTCCCCCGCCGCAGCGCGCCGTCTGGTCGCCTACCTCTTGCAGTCATTCTCCGCCCGCACCGCGACGCTGCCAGCTCCCGAGCCGGTCTCAGTGCTGGGTGCCAACTTCGGCTGAACGTCATCCGAGAAGCCTTCGCGCGGACGTTTCTCGCTTCTCCCGGATCAGCCGGATTCCCGCCGGTACGCGGTTAGCGTTCTTCTCATGACGATCACTTCTCTCGAACAAGATGACCTGGTCAAGGCGCGTGCCGAGGTTCTTGCGCGCGTGCGGGCGCTGCGCGCCGAAATGAGTGAGAACGGCGTGCGCATCGACGCCGAAGGGACCGACGTGGCGAAGAACATGCGGTTGCTCGGCGAGGCAGGCGTGAACCGGCTCAGCGTGCCCGCCGAGTACGGCGGCTTGTGGAGCGGAGGCACGTGGGGCGGCTGGCGCGACACGACCGAGGCGCTAATGGAGATCTCCGTCGCCGACGGTTCGACCGGCATGTGCTGGACCAACAACGGGCTGCATCCCCGCCGCCTGTTCACCGCGGACCTGCCCCGCGAGACCAAGGAGCAGCTGGCCGACGAGCTGATCAACGACGGCAGGCGCCTGGTCTTCTCCAACTCCGAGGCCGGCGCGAAGGGTCCGGTGACCGGCCGGCGGGTGCCAGGCGGAGTCGTGGTCAGCGGCACCAAGACGTTCAACACCAACAGCGGCGGCGGGGGCCGTGATCTCCTCATCGTCGGGTTCGCCATGCTGGGGCCCGACGAGGACCCCAAGACGGCGACGCGGCACGAAGCGCTGGTCCGGCTGGACGCGCCGGGCGTGCGGCAGGCGCACGACTGGGACAACATGGGCCAGCGCGGCACCCACAGCCAGACCATTACCTACGAGGACGTGTTCGTCCCCGACGGATGGCACTTCGCCTCGACGCTGGAGGACCCGAACGCGTTCGGCGCGGGCATGCTGTTCCACGCGGCACTGATGCAGGGCATCGGAGAGGGAGCTTTCGCGGCCGCGATCGGATATCTCCGGAGCCTGAACCGGGGGAGCATGCCGATGTTTCCCACCGCGCTGGAGGACCCGCTCATGCACCGGCAGCTCGGCGAGATGTCCAGCGAACTGGCCGCTGCCCGGGCGTACCTGCTGAGCGTGGCCGGATGGCTGGAGGAACCGGGCGCCGATCCGCAGACGATCACGATTCACGGATTCCGATCGAAGGTCGCGAGCAACCGGGTGAGCCTGGACGTGACTGGGCGGATCCACGACCTTACCGGCGCCCGCAGCACCGCCAAACGGTACCGGTTCGACCGGTTCTGGCGCAACGCCAGGACCTTCTCCACGCATGACTCGATCGACGCGAAGAACGCGCTCATCGGAGCGTACGAACTCTCGGGCGAGTTCCCGAACGTCCTTGACTACTTCAGGGTCTGAAGATGGATTCCACCGCTCTGCGTACTGCTTTCGCGTCCTTTCCCACTGGCGTCACCGCCCTTGCCGGGCTGGTATCCGGCAAGCCGACGGGGATGGCGGTCAGTTCGTTCGCCTCGATTTCCCTGGAACCGCCGTTGATCGCCGCCTCGATCCAGCGCACGTCCACCACGTGGCCGATTCTCCGCGACGCTACCGCGCTCGGGGTGAGCGTGCTGGCGGAACACCACGGGGAAGTGGGCAGGCGGCTGTCGGGGCCCGGGGACCGGTTCGCGGGGGTGGACTGGACGACGTCGCAGTCAGAGGCGGTCTTCATCCAGGGGGCGACTGCCTGGTTCGATTGCACCCTGCACCAGGAAATGCCGGCGGGCGATCACGTGATCGCGCTCCTGAAGGTGACGGCGGTCGAATTCCGGTCCTCCTCCCGGCCGCTGGTGTTCCACGGAAGTGGCTTCCGACGGCTCGCCTGAACCGGTGCACTACCGGATCGCGAGGCTTGCTCTTGGGCGGCGGGAAGCCGGTTCTGCCACGGACGGAATGAAATGAAATGAATGTCGTTGCTACGGCATTCACACTGGCGCCTCGGGCGCGGTCGGGCCTCGTGCCGACCCGACCGCACCCGAGGCGAGCGCGGAAGACGTAATCGAGACGATGGTGCGGGCGGTGCCCTTCGCGAATGCGGTCACTGCATCGGCGGGGGCGTCTCTGTACGCCGCGATCGCCTTCGCCCATTCTTCGGCCTGTTGCGGGGTGTGGCCGTCGGCGATGAGCCGCAGCACCAACGCCGCCGGGTCAAGCCATGGTGCGCCGACGCTCGACCACGCCCAGTCGACGATCCGCGCGCGGTCGGAGACGAGGATGTTGAGCGGGTGCATGTCGCCGTGTACAAGGCTGTTCCCGTTGACGGCCTCGATCCCGCGCCGCTCCCAGTCCAGCAGTTCCGGCAGGTGGGCCTTGTCCCAACTGTCAAGTTCGCGGTCCGATTTGGACAGCCGACGCCACGGGGCGGGCCATGCCCATTGGTCCGTGGACTTCTCAAGTTCGACGGGGGACGGGCTTAAGCTCCCGCGCCATCGCAGCTACGGTTTCGGCGACCATCTGCAGGTCCGGCGAGCCCGGCGCAAGGCTGGGGTGATGCCCGCTGAGGGCCTCGAACCCGAGCACGTGCCACCCGTCGGCGGTCACTTCCCAGAGGAGACGCGGAGCAGCAGAGTTCGGCCGGGCCCCGACCCGTGCTTCCGTCTGCTGCGCCCGCGCTCGCCGTGTGCCAGTCAGGACGCCCATGACGAAGCGGCCGTGCGCGGTCTGGAGCGTTGCCAGGAAATCGGAGTTCCGGCCGTTGTCCGGAGAAACCGTCGCGGCCACGGCACCTGTCCGGCTTTCGATCGCTCGCCGGACAGCGGCGGGGAGGCTCGCCCAATCCTGGCTGACCATGCTGCCTCTTCGGTCTAGCTCCGCGCGGGAGACGGGGGCGGATCGGGAGCACTTGGCGCACTTCGCCGCGGCAGTGAACCACAGGGGCTCGTCCACCGCGAACCCCGCCGCCCGAATGGCGTCGGTGTTCGGCGCATCATGTCGAAGAAGGAAGAGAGGGATCCCCGATGAACCCGCTACTGCTCGACTGGCTGACCATCTTCCTGGCCCCGATCGCACTTCTGCTGTTGCTGCCCGCCTCGATCAAGGCCGGCGCGGCCCGGAAGGCCGGTGAGAAGCCACCGGCGTGGACCGCGGGTGCGCAGGCGGTCGGGATCGCCTTCCTGCTGATCGTGGTGCTGACTCAGGTGCTGAAGTGAGCTTGGCTCACCCCAGGGTGTCTCTGGGGAGTAGTTCCTGGTGGCGACGGGTCATGGCCTCGTATTCGACATAGGCCCGGGAATTCTCCGGGCCGCCCGCGGCCATCATCTCGTCGTGCGCGATGCTCTGCGCCGCATTCACGCTGGCCACCTGCTCCATGTGCGCGATCGCGCGAAGGGTCTCGTCCCGATGGTCGGCCAGGCCGGGCATACCGCGCTCGGCCAGCCGGCTATACAGGTCGGCGGCCTCGGCGTGCACCTCGGCGGCCCGCCGCGCCCACGCCACGTGCAGCCGGAGGTAGTCACCGAACGTCATCGGGCTGCCGTCGTCGCCCTGCGCCAACTCATCCACCCCAGCATCGTGCCATGAAGGAGGCAGCCCGGGGGTGGAAAACCCGAAACTCGCCTTTGCAGTGTCCTATGTAGACGTCTAGCCCCGAGTCAGCCGGAGTACCCCGCGGCTGGAGAACATCGAGTGGAACGACGACGGTTCGGGCAGCGTGACCGGCGGTGAGCCGGACGGTTCCGCCGAGCACCCGGCCACGGCCAGCAACAGCAGCACCCCGGCGAGCCGGTACCTCATGGTTCCAGTACTCCTACCTGTCCGGTGTGTCCGCCGCACAGGACGCCGGTAACCGGCCCCTCGCAGGACAACTGCTGTCCAGCCTCAGCTACCAGATGGCGAACGTGGGCGACCCGGCCGACACGGCGCTGCTGGCCCGGTCCGCAGTCACCGGGACCCGCGACGCCACGCCCGTCGTCCGGGCGCTGCTGCTGGAGCGGGTCGCATGGGCGAATGCGCGTTCCCGCGACGCCGACGGTGCTGTGAAGGGAACCTTCACGGACTCAGCGTCCGTGAAGGTTCCCTTCACGACCTTCACCGATCCGGCCGGAGCCGTCCTCAGTGGACGAATCAGACCAGGTCGAACCGGTCGGCGTTCATCACCTTGTGCCAGGCGGACACGAAGTCCCGCACGAACTTCTCCTTGGCGTCGTCGCTGGCGTAGACCTCGGCGACGGCGCGCAGCTCGGAGTTCGACCCGAAGATCAGGTCGACCCGGGTGCCGGTCCACCTGACCTCACCGGTGGCCCGGTCGCGGCCCTCGAAGATCTCGCCGTCCCCGGCCGCCGGCTGCCACTCCGTACCCTGGTCAAGCAGGTTCGCGAAGAAGTCGTTGGTCAGCTTGCCGGGATTCTCGGTGAACACGCCGTGCGCACTCTGCTGGTAGTTCGCACCCAGCACGCGCAGGCCGCCGACCAGCACGGTCAGCTCCGGCGCGGTCAGGTTCAGCAGGTTGGCCCGATCCACCAGCAGGAACTCCGCGGGCAGCTCGCCGCCCTTGCCGCGGTAGTTGCGGAACCCGTCGGCGACCGGCTCCAGCGGCGCGAACGAGTCGGTGTCGGTCTGCTCCTGCGAAGCGTCGGTGCGGCCCGCGGAGAAGGGCACCTGCACCTCGACGCCGGCGTCCTTGGCGGCCTTCTCCACCGCAGCCACCCCGCCGAGCACGATCAGGTCGGCCAGCGAAACCTTCTTGCCACCGCTTTGCGCGCTGTTGAAGGATTCCTGGACGCCTTCGAGCGTACGCAGCACCTGCGCCAGCTGGTCCGGCTCGTTGACCTCCCAGCCACGCTGCGGCTCAAGCCGGATGCGCGCACCGTTCGCGCCACCGCGCTTGTCACTGCCGCGGAAGCTCGACGCGGACGCCCAGGCCGTGGACACCAGCTGCGCCACGGTCAGGCCGGAGCCGAGGATCTTCGCCTTGAGGTCGGCCACGTCCGCGTCGCCGACCAGCTCGTGGTCCACGGCGGGCACGCGGTCCTGCCAGATCAGCTCTTCCTGCGGCACCAGCGGGCCGAGGTAGCGCTGGATCGGGCCCATGTCGCGGTGGGTCAGCTTGAACCAGGCCCGCGCGAAGGCGTCCGCGAACTGGTCCGGGTTCTCGTAGAACCGCTTCGAGATCTCCCCGTAGACGGGGTCGAAACGCAGCGCGAGGTCGGTGGTCAGCATGCCGGGAGTCCGGTTGAGCTTGCCGTCCTCCGGGTCCGGCACGGTGTTGCGGCCCTTGCCGTCCTTGGGCGTCCACTGGTGCGCCCCCGCCGGGCTCTTGACCAGCTCCCACTCGTACTCGAACAGGTTGTGGAAGAACCAGTTGCTCCACTGCACCGGCGTGGGCGTCCAGGTCACCTCCAGGCCGCTGCTGATGGTGTCCCGGCCCTTGCCGCTGCCCAAGCCGTTCTTCCAGCCGAGGCCCTGCTCCTCCAGCGGGGCACCCTCCGGCTCCGGGCCGACCTCGGTATCCGGCGCGGCACCGTGGGTCTTGCCGAAGCTGTGCCCACCGGCGATGAGCGCGACGGTCTCCTCGTCGTTCATCGCCATCCGGCCGAAGGTCTCGCGGATGTCGCGCGCGGCGGCCAGCGGGTCCGGATTGCCGTTCGGGCCTTCCGGGTTCACGTAGATCAGGCCCATCTGGACCGCGGCCAGCGGCTTCTCCAGGTCGCGGTCACCGGTGTAGCGCTCGTCGCCGAGCCAGGTGCGCTCCGGGCCCCAGTAGACGTCCTCATCCGGCTCCCACACGTCCGCGCGGCCACCGGCGAAGCCGAAGGTGGTGAAGCCCATCGTCTCCAGCGCGCGGTTGCCGGCGAAGATCATCAGGTCGGCCCACGAGATCTTGCGGCCGTACTTCTTCTTGACCGGCCACAGCAGACGGCGCGCCTTGTCCAGGTTCACGTTGTCCGGCCAGCTGTTCAGCGGCGCGAACCGCTGCATGCCCGCGCCCGCCCCACCGCGGCCGTCGTCGATCCGGTAGGTACCGGCGCTGTGCCAGGCCATCCGCACCATCAGGCCGCCGTAGTGCCCGAAGTCGGCGGGCCACCAGTCCTGCGAGGTGGTCAGCGTCGCGTCCACGTCGCGGGCCAGCTCGTCCAGGTCGAGGGACAGGAATTCCTTGGTGTAGTCGAAATCGCCGTCCATCGGGTCGGCGGCCGCGCCGTGCTTGCGCAGGATCTTCAGGTTCAGCTGCCGCGGCCACCATTCGCGGTTGCCGCCCCCCTCTGTCGGGTGGGCGAAGCGCCCGCCCGCGACCGGGCACCCGCCCGCGCTCTCCTCGTTGATGTCGCCGATAACGGCGTCAGGGGTCTCAGTCACTGCAATCCTTCCGGGAATCGATGGCGCTCAAGAAGCAGGAATGGCCGCACAGGCCGGGCAAAGACCCCAGTAGACGACTTCGGCCTCGTCGATGACGAACCCGTTCGCTTCCGAGGGGGTCAGGCAGGGAGCCGGGCCGACGGCACAGTCGACATCGGCGATGGCGCCACACGAACGGCACACGACGTGGTGGTGATTGTCCCCGACCCGTGCTTCGTACCGGGCGAGGGAACCGGGCGGCTGGATGCGCCGCAGCAGCCCCGCGCCGGTCAGCGCGCGCAGCACGTCGTAGACGGCCTGGTGCGAGACCTCGCCGAGGTCCGCGCGCACGACACCGATGATGGACTCCGTGTCCGCATGCGAATGGGCGTGCACCGCGGAGAGCACGGCCACCCGGGGCCGGGTCACCCGCAGCGCCACCTCGCGCAGCATCCGCTCGAAGTCCGTAGTCGTCGGCACGCCCCCAGTCTGCCGTATTTTCTGGAATCAATCAAGATTGGCATTTGGCCGAAGCGTCCCCCGCCTGGCGGTGTCAACCCGATGGGGTGGCGATACGGTGAGTATCCGCACGACACGCCCGACACATCGAGGTGACGCCAGATGTCCGAGGCCGCCCCATCGCCCAGTTCCACACCCGTTGGAGTGGACACCAACCGGGCGAGCATCGCGCGCGTCTACGACGCGGCGTTGAACGGGACGAACAACTACGAGATCGACCGCCGGGTGCTGCAGCAGGTGGCCCAGGTCGCTCCCGAGGTGAACGACCTGGCCTGGGCGAACCGCAACTTCCTGATCCGGGCCTGCCGGTTCCTGGCCACCCAGGGCCAGGTCACCCAGTACCTGGATTGCGGCTCCGGCCTGCCCACCGCCGAGAACACCCACCAGGTCGTGCAGCGGATCATCCCCGAGGCCCGGGTGCTCTATGTGGACAACGACCCGGTGGTGCTGGCACACGGGCGCGCGCTGCTGGAGGAGAACCAGTACACCAAGTTCATCGAGGCCGACATCTTCAAACCGGCCGAAGTGCTCGGACACGAGACCACGCGGGAGTTCCTGGACTGGACCAAGCCGATCGCGCTGCTGCAGAACGGCACCCTGCACCACTATCTCGGCGACGACTACGCCGAGCTGATGCAGTCCTTTGTGGACGCGCTGCCGCCCGGTTCGTTCGTGGTGGTCGCCCATTTCCTCGACCCGCAGACGCCCGCACACAGCGAGATCGCGCGGCGGATGGAGGAGAAGTTCACGCACAGCCCGATGGGCAGCGGGGTGTTTCGCACCTACGAGCAGATCGGCACCATGTTCGGCGGCACCGAGCTGGTCGAGCCCGGTCTGTCGCTGTGCGAGGACTGGTGGCCGGACGGCCCGCGCTACCAGGCGCTCAACCAGGTCCAGGAGTGCATTGCCGGCGGGGTCGGGCGCAAGGTCTGAGCCGGCCCCGCCCCCGACGGGTGGCCGGACCCGGGTTCAGCGCAGCCTGCGAAAGTCCGGATCGGACAGCGGCGAATCGGGATTCAACGCGATCCCGCCGGCCCGCAGAAGGTCGTCCAGCACGGCCCACACCGAGCGCGCGAGCAGCTCACCCAGTTCGCCACGGCCGAGTTCCCGTGGTTCGTCGAGCCAGCGTGCGGTGCTCGCCTCGATGAATCCGACCAGCCCGTGCACGAGGGTCTCGCCGATCCGCCGATCCGCGCCGAACACACCGAGGTAGTAGTCGAGCCGGACGGCCAGCTGACCGGCGATCACGGTCTTCACGTCGGCGACCGCGTCGCCCCACCCGGTGCTCGAATGCCGCACGAGATACTGGTACAGCGCCCGGTGCCGGACGACCCACTCGATATGCGTGCCGATCGCGCTGCGCACCAGCTCGCGCGTGGTGCCCGCGGCCGTCGCCAGCGGCTCGAACTCGGCGGCGATCATCTCCGCGGCCCGCCGCGCGATCGCCTGCTGCAGGTCGGCGGCGTCGGTGAAATGCTTGTATACGCGGGTGCGCGCGACCCCGGCCGCGTCGGCAATCTGCTCGGTGGACGCCTCCGGCCCGTACCGGGCGATCGCCCGCAGACCGGCGTCGACGAATTCCTGGCGCCGGCGTTCCCGCTGTCCTGCCCAGCGAGCCGCCCGCCCGTCGGGCGGGGGCGGAAAGCCTGACTCCGTCATCGGGGGAGAGTGTATCGCCGGAACGCGGTGCGAACGGGTGATAGCGCCGGCTACTCCGCGTACACCGGGCTCCGCACCGCGGCCCCTCGGTGACCACCGGCCGTCCGGGGATCGCGGTCCTCCGGTCATCCACGCGAGCACCTCACGCTCCGTGCAGGGCACCAGCCGCCGCCCTCGCCCGCGCGCGGCGAGGAAGCCATCGATTGTCCACAGTGGCCACTCCGCAGCCCGTGAGCAGCAAGGAATCATTCCACAGCAAGCACAACCCAGACGGCACACACACCGTCCCGGTCGCCGGCGAGAGGGTTTCGCCGCGTGCCTCGATCCGACAACACATCCCGCCGAGACCCCCTGTCGATCCAGCCCCGGACTCAGCCAGTGGACACAGCGACAACTCGATCTACCCGGCTCCCCGCCCGGACAGCTCCCAGACTCCACCGGCGGGCGGACACTGCGTCAACCCGGCTCCCGCGACCCACGCCCCGGGGACAACCCCCGGCCGTTCACCGACGACGGCGAGGCTTTCCCCGGCCCGCAGGCTTCGGCACACCGCCTTGACCCGAAGCGGTACGACCACGCGGCGGCTTACGCGCCCGCACCGGTTCCGCGCCTTTCGCCTTCGCCTCCTGCTGCCCGCGAGTGCTGTTCACCGTGCGGCCGCGGACGATGCCGATGAACTGCTCCACCAGCTCGCTCGTCGTACCCTCCGGCCAGGACAGTGCGACCTGCGACTGCGGGGCGCCGGTGAGTGTGCGGTAGGTCAGGTCACGGCGATGGTGCAGCCGGGCCAGCGACTGCGGCACCACGAGCAGGCCGGCCCCGGCGGCGACCAGTTCGATCGCGTCGCCGGTGGTGGCCGGGCGTTCCCGGGCAGGTATGCCGGGCGGGGCGGGCCAGCCGAGCGGATCGTCGAGCGGGTGCAGCAGCACCTCACCGGCCAGGTCCGCGCCGGAGACCTCGTCCGCCGCCGTGATCAGGTGATCCTTGGGCACCACGACCACTGTGGTCTCGGTGTAGAGCGGGATCGCGTGCAGGCCCTCGCGGTCGCCGGGCAGCCGCAGCAGGACCGCGTCGGCCCGGTCCTCCCGCACCGCGTCCGCGGCCTCGCCGACGAGCAGCGCGATCAGCTCCAGCGGCACGTCCGGTTCGCGCTCGCGCCAGATCCGCACCCACTTGGCGGGGGTCGCCCCCGGTACATAGCCGAGCCGGAAGACCGGCGCTCCTGTCACCGGGCCAGGCTACCCGGACCGGGTCGGATTACCCTGGCAGGCATGACTTCGCAGAAGAGCACCCAGACGATGAAACCGGCCACCGCGGCCAAGAAGCTGGGCGTCTACCTGGAAGCCACCCCCGCCGAGTTCCGCGCGGGCGTGGTCTCCCGCGACGAACTGAACGCGCTGCAGGCCGATCCGCCGGAGTGGCTGCGCGAACTGCGCCGCAACGGGCCGCACCCGCGCCCGGTGGTCGCGGCCAGGCTGGGCGTCTCGATCGGCGGCCTGGCCCGGGGCGGGATCACCGAACCGCTCACCACCGAGCAGATCGAGACGCTCAAAACGGACGAGCCCGACTGGCTGCGCCGCGAACGCGAGACCCAGGCCGAGGTCCGCCGGGAAGCCGCGCGGCTGAAGGCGCAGCCCGCCGGAGAGTAAAGCCCGGCACCGTTGCCAGGACCGCGGTATCGTGCTGCGCGCGGGCTGGATACGCTCCGGTGTGTCAGCCGCCACGGGAGCCCGGGCAAGGAGGCGCCGCGCATGTCGTTCACCGTCGATCCGAACACTCCGGTGGGAGTCGATCCGAACCGTGCGAGCGTCGCGCGGATCTACGATTACGCACTCGGCGGGTCCACCAACTACGAGATCGACCGGAAGACCTTCAGCCAGCTCAACGAGGCGATGCCTGGCCTGTGGGACGCGGCGACCGAGAACCGCGCGTACCTGATCCGCGTGTGCCGGTTCCTGGCCACGCACGCGGGCATCACGCAGTATCTCGACTGCGGTTCCGGCCTGCCCACCTCGGAGAACGTGCACCAGGTCGTCCAGCGCCTGCAGCCGGACGCGAAGGTCGTCTATGTGGACAACGACCCGGTCGTCGCCGCGCACGGCCGCGCCCTGCTGCAGGACAACGACCGGACCCGGTTCGTCGCCGGCGACATCTTCGACCGGGCGAGCATCCTGGAGAACGAGGTGGTCCAGACCCATCTGGACTGGACCAAACCGATCGCACTGCTGTTCTTCCTCGCCCTGCACCACTACCAGGGCGACCGGCACCGACCGGCGGAGATCATGCGCGACTACGTCGACGCGCTGCCCTCGGGCTCCTATGTGGCCATCTCGCATTTCTACGACGCGGGCCCGGAAGGCGACCCCGAGGCCCTGCGCGCGCTGCAGGAAGCCGTCGCCAACGGTGCCATGAACGGCGTCACCGCGCGCACCCGCGAGGAGATCCTGGAGATGGTGGAGGGGCTGGACCTGATCGAGCCCGGCTTCGTGGAAGTGCGCAACTGGTGGTCCGACGGACCGCAGCTGACCGCGCCGTCCAACGCCCAGCGGATCATCGCCGGGCTCGTCGCACGCAAACCCTGATTCTCTCCGGAAAGTCGGCTTCGGCAAGTGCCCGGTCTGGACGCATCGCCACCGGACGTGACATCTGTAAGAGCTGATTCCCTCCCGAAAATTAGCGTACGCGTACGTCGACTTCACAACAGGCAAATGCAACGGGCCGAACACGGCTCACAGACCCGGCCCCTGCGGATCGCTCCAGTCCACCATCGAGCGCGCACAGCCAGCCGCGTCCCGCGCAGGTTCCCGACTCTCGTCCCGTGCGAGTGCCCACTCTCTCCGGAAAGTTGCCGTACATGTACGCCAACTTTCACCCAGCCATATACACCGAGCAGAACCGCACAGCCCCAGCCCTGGCCCAGCGACACCCACCGCAACCCAGCCGATTCCACAAGGTGGCGCTCGCCGCCCCGGCCGACGAGCGCCACCGAACCCCCAGGGTTCCGGCAAAGTCGGTGTAGAGGTCTGTGAAGGGACCCTTCACGGACTCTGAGTCTGTGAAGGGTCCCTTCACAGACCCGAAACCGGTCCGGCGCACGCCACGAGG
>NZ_QZFV01000080.1:0-73608 GCF_003600245.1 Amycolatopsis panacis | reverse complement strand
GGGCGCGGCGACCTTCCAGGCGATGAAGGGCGCGAGCTATCACCTGGGGAGCCGTCCGCTGCAGTACCTGCTTTCGTCCCCGGTCAACGGGGACGACGTGTTCGCGTTGCAGGAACCCAGCCTCAGCGCACCGGAGCGAGCCCGCGTACCTGGGCGAAGACATCCCCTCCGGTAGGCAGCACCGCGAGCACAGGAGTGGTCAGCCCGTTGTCCACATAGGACTGCACCTGCTCCCGGCAGGACGCCACGCTGCCGTGCACCACCAGCGCGTCGACGACCTCGTCCGGGATCACCTCGTTCGCCTTCTTCCGGTCACCGGCGGCCCACGCCTCGTGCATCGGCCGCAACTGCTCGCCGCGGCCCAGCCATTCGTGGAACGCCGCGTACACCGGCACCGTCAGGTACGAAGAGATCATCATCCGCCCCAGCGCCCGCGCGGCCGCGGCGTCCTCGGTCGGGCATACGAAAATCCGGGCCGCCAGCTCGACATCGGGGCCGACGACCTCCCGTACCTTCGGCACATCCGCGGCGGCCAGCCAGTTGGTGATCGCCCCGTCAGCCTCCTTCGCGGCCAGCCGCAGCATGCCCGGCCGCAGCGCGGCCAGCATGATCGACGGTGCCGGGTCGGGTGCCCGCTCCAGCCGGAACTTCGTCACCGAGAACGTGTCGTAGGACTCGGTCACCTTCTCCCCGGCCAGCGCCGAGCGCAGGAACCGCAGCGTGTCCCGCGACCGCTTGAACGGTTCGGCGAACTCCGCGGAGTTCCAGCTCTCCACGATCACCGGCGAAGACGCGCCGATGCCCAGCACGAACCGTCCGGGCGCGAGTTCGGCCAGCGTCGAGGCGCTCATCGCGAGCAGGCCCGGCCCACGGGTGTAGACCGGCACGATCGCGGTACCCAGCCGCAGTTGCGGCGCCCACTGCGAGGCCAGCACGAGCGGCGTGAACGCGTCCGTGCCCGCGGTCTCCGCGGTCCACACGTCGGTGTAGCCCAGATCCGGCAGCTCCTCGACGAGCGCGCGATGCTCGATCAGCGGCACCCCGGTGAGCGGGATGGTGAGTCCCCAACGACTGGTCACTGCTGCTCCTTACGACCGGCGGTCAGCTCACGCAGAATCCAGTCGACCTGTGTGCGCATCAGGTTTTCCGCGACCTCTTCGGCCTGCGGCGTCATGTGGGTGGCCCCGGCGAGCGGCAGGAACACGTGCGCGCGACCGGCGGCGAGCAGGGCCGAGGACAACCGCAACGAGTGCGCGGGGAACACGTTGTCGTCCGCCAGCCCGTGCACGAGCAGCAACGCCCGGGAGAGCGATCCCGCGTCCGCGATGAGCGAGTTGTGCTCATAGCTGTCCGGTTCGGACTCCGGCGTACCGAGGTAACGCTCGGTGTAATGCGTGTCGTACAACGACCAATCGGTGACCGGAGCACCGGCGACCGCGGCGTGGAACACATCCGGACGGCGAAGCACGGCGAGCGCGGACAGGTACCCGCCGTAGGACCAGCCGCGGATGGCGACCCGTTCCAGATCCAGCTCCGGATACGCTTCGGCAGCCGCGTGCAGCGCGTCGACCTGGTCGGCCAGCGTCACGTCCGCGAGCTTTCCGGCGATCGCCTTCTCCCACGCCGGTCCACGCCCCGGCGAACCACGCCCGTCCACGACCAGCACCGCGAACCCCTGGTCCGCCAGCCACTGCGGAGTCAGGAAAGCGTTGCGGCTCTGCAGAACCCGCTGCGCGTGCGGACCGCCATACGGGTCGAGCAGCACCGGCATCCGGCCTTCGCTCGGCTCGTATCCCCGCGGCAGCACCAAAGCCGCGCGCAGACCACGCTCCCCCAGCGTGAGCCAGGTCAGGTTCGGCACGATCTCCGGGTCCACAGTGGACGACGCGATCGTCCCCACCACCGCACCGTCCCGCAGCACGCTGACGCGCGGGCCGCCGTACTCCAGGCTCCACGCGGTCAGTACGGTCAGCTCCGCACTTCCCGCCCCCGCGTGCACACCGTCCTGAGTGGACAGTCGACGCACGCCGTCGCTTCCGGCGCGGTACACGTGAATCTGCGTCGAGTCGTCTTCCGAAGCGGTGAAAAGGATTTCGTCTCCAACGTGAAGCACCGCGCGCAGCTGCATGCCCGGCGGAGTCACCGGCGTGCCATCGACGACGAGCCGGTGGTCCCCGTCCGCGGCGCTCTCCACGACCAGCCTGCCGTCCGGCGTCCAGGCCGGCACGCCCTGCACGATCTCCACCCAGTGCTCGTCGGTCTCGGTGTGCAGCTCGGTCACCGATCCGTCGGCCGGGTCCAGGGCCAGCACCGTGAGTGCCTTCTGATCCCGCGGCTGCACCGAAAGCAGCGGCTTTCCGCCTGCCGACCAGTGCACGGCGACCAGGTATTCCCAATCCCCGCCTGCCACGTCGACGCGGCTGCCGTCCAGCCCGAGCACGGCGAGCGACACCTCGGCGTTCGGCGTACCGGCGGCCGGGTAGGCCACCACGTTCGCGGGCTGCTGCGGGTTCGCCGGGTCGCCGATCGTCCAGCGCGGCACCGGGCCGCGATCGGACCGCTCGACGAGCAGGCTGCGCCCGTCCGGCGCCCACCAGTACCCGCGGACGCGGTCCATTTCCTCGGCGGCGATGAACTCCGCGAGCCCCCACGTGATGTCCTCGCCGTCCTCCCCGACCAGCTCCCGGTCCTCGCCGGTGGCCAGCTCGATCACGCGCAGCCGCCGGTCCCGCACGTAGGCGACATGCGTCCCGGCCGGGTTCGGCCGCGGATCGATCACGGACTTCTCGACCAGCATCCGGGTGGTGCCGGTGGCCAGGTCCAGCGTGTAGAGCTTGCCGGACAAGGTGAACGTGACGAGGGTGAACGCGCTGTCGACGTCGAAGGCCACCACCCCGCCGCCGGTCTCGCGAGTCCGCTCCCGCCGCGCCCGCTCCTCGGGCGGCAGGTCCTCCTCCCCCGGCAGCAGCTCGGCCGCGTCGACCAGCAGCGTCTCGCGGCCGTCGGCCGGATCGAACGACCACAGACTGTGCCGCGGGTCGGTGCCCGAAGCCGTACGCAGGAACACCACCCGCGAACCGTCCGGCGCGACCCGGAACTGCTTGGGGGCGCCGAGGGTGAAACGCTGGGTGCGGGTCTGGCGGCGGAGGAACGGAACGTCGTCGAGCGCGGAGTCGGTCACGCCCCGCACTCTTTCAGAAGATCAGCCGCTCGCGCCAACATTCTGCAGCGCGGCCCGCTGCAGCGCCACGTCGTAGCCCGGCTCGGGGAACCGCGGATCCAGCTCGGCGAGGGTCTCGGTGAGCAGCTCGGCCACCGCCCAGTTCCGGTACCACTTGCGGTCGGCGGGCACCACGTACCACGGCGCGTGCGCGGTCGAGGTCCGCTTCAGCAGATCCGCGTAGGCGGCCTGGTAGGCGGGCCACACGCTGCGGGCTTCGACATCGGAGGGGTCGAACTTCCACCGCTTCTCCGGCCGGTCCAGCCGCGCGGTCAGGCGCCGCAGCTGCTCCTCCGGCGAGATGTGCAGGAAGACCTTGACCAGTGTGGTGCCCGCCTCGGTCAGCTCACGCTCGAAGGCGTTGATCTCGGTGTAGCGGCGGCGCCGGTCGGCTGCAGGCAGCTCGCCGGTGACGCGCGGCACCAGGATGTCCTCGTAGTGCGAGCGATCGAAGACGCCGAGGTGCCCCGGAGCGGGCAGCCGCCGGCGGATGCGCCACAGGAAATCGTGGCGTCGTTCGGCGGCGGTGGGCTTCTTGAATCCCGTGTACTGCACGCCCATCGGGTTCACCAGGCCGAGCACGTGCCCGACGGTGCCGCCCTTGCCGGAGGTGTCCATGCCCTGCAACACGAGCAGCACGCTGCGCTCTCCGCCGCCGGAGCCCTCCGCGAACAGCGCCTCCTGCAGTCCGGCCAGCCGCTCGCCGGCCGACGCGAGGTGCTTCGCGCCTTTGCCCTTCTTACCCGGCCCGACCGGCGACGAACCGGGGTCCGGCAACTCGCCGTCCGCCAAGAGCGCGGCACGGACCCGGTTCGCGTTCTCCTTCGCTTTCTTCGCCATTCAAGCAACGATAACCGGCGGCTCACGGCCGTACCCGGGCAAGCGGTCACCCGTTGGCATGGTTACGCAGCGAATCACCGTGACCAGTCCGGACCGCGCAACAAACAACCGGTGCAAGCAACGTTTCCCGGATGAACTCTCCGCCCCGGCCATCTAGCCTGGGCGCATGACGACGTTCGCCGGTACCGGCCTCCCCGCTTCCACCGACGGCTATCTCGCGCTCGATGAGCAGTGGAGCGCGCACAACTACCATCCGCTGCCGGTCGTCATCGCCGATGCCGCGGGCGCCACAGTGACCGACGTCGACGGAAAGTCCTATCTCGACTTCCTGTCCGGCTACTCGGCGCTGAACTTCGGGCACCGGCATCCGGACCTGATCGCCGCCGTGACCGAGCAGCTCGGGCGGGTCACGCTCACCTCGCGAGCGTTCCACCACGACCAGTTCGGCCTGTTCTGCCGCGAACTGGCGGAACTGACCGGCACTGAGATGGTGCTGCCGATGAACTCCGGCGCGGAAGCCGTGGAATCCGCGGTGAAGCTGGCCCGCAAGTGGGCGCACCGGATCAAGGGCGTCCCGGACGGCACCGCCGAGATCATCGTGGCCGGCGCCAACTTCCACGGCCGGACCACCACCATCGTGTCGTTCTCCACCGACGAGACCGCCCGCGCCGACTTCGGCCCGTTCACCCCGGGTTTCGTCACCGTCCCCTACGGCGACGCGGATGCCGTGCGCGCCGCGATCACTCCCCGCACCGCGGCCGTGCTGCTCGAACCGATCCAGGGCGAGGCGGGCGTGATCGTGCCACCCGCCGGGTTCTTCGCCGAGGTCCGCCGGGCGTGCGACGAGGAGGGCGTGCTGCTGATCGCGGACGAGATCCAGTCCGGGCTCGCCCGCACCGGCACGGTGCTGGCTCTGGACCACGAAGGCGTGCGGGCCGACCTGTACACCCTCGGCAAGGCCCTCGGCGGCGGCATCCTGCCGGTGTCCGCGGTGGTCGGCGGCCGCGAGGTGCTCGGCGTGCTCAAGCCCGGCGAGCACGGCTCGACCTTCGGCGGCAATCCGCTGGCCTGCGCGGTCGGCCGCGCCGTGATCCGGTTGCTGAACACCGGCGAGTTCCAGCGGCGGTCCACCGAACTCGGCGAGCATCTGCGACAGCGGCTCGGGAAACTCGTCGGCCACGGACTGTCCGAGGTCCGCGGTCGCGGGCTGTGGGCGGGCATCGACCTGGCCCCCGGCGGGCCGTCCGGCCGGGCCGCGTCCGAGGCGCTGGCCAAGCTCGGCGTGCTGTGCAAGGAAACCCAGGACACCACGCTGCGGATCGCCCCGCCGCTGGTGATCACCCGAGCAGAGCTGGACCGTGGCCTCGACGCCATCACCCAGGTGGTCCAAGCCTGAAAGGCTGTGAAGGGTCCCTTCACGGTCGCAGAGTCCGTGAAGGGTCCCTTCACAGCTTTCACGGCTCCCGTACGCTCGCATGAGTGACCGTCAGACGGGTACTCGTCTTCGTCGCCGTGCTCGGCGCGCTCGCCGCACTCCTGCTCGGCTTGCTGGTCGTGCCCCGCGCACCGGGATCGCTCGACACCTGGGCCACCGACCGCACCGGGGAGCTGAGCGAACGGCTGCTCGACGTGCTCGTCCTGCCGACCGAGCCCTACCTGGTGATCCCGGCAATCGCGCTGATCGCCGGCGCCGCCTGGTACCTGCGCCGGCGGGAGGACGTGATACTCGCGGTCGCCGCGCCGGTGCTCGCCGTCGCGCTGAACACGTGGGTGCTGAAGCCGATCTTCGGCCGCTGGAAGGACGGCGGGCTCGCCTACCCCAGCGGCCACACGGTCAGCCTGGCCGCCGTGCTCGTGGTGCTCATGCTGCTGGCCAGGCCGAAAGTACTCACGGCGATCGCGGCGATCCTGCTGCTGGGCTGCGCGACGATCGGGCTGGTCGGGCTCGGCTACCACTACCTCACGGACGTGGCGGGCGGGGTCTGCTTCGCGACGGCCGTGGTCACCGGGCTGCGGGCGGTGCTGATACCGCGTCGCGTGCCAGCGCCGTCAACCGGCTGACGGCACGCAGGTACTTCTTGCGGTACCCGCCGTTGACCATCTCCTCGCCGAACAGCTCGGGCAGCGGCACCCCGGACACCACCACCGGGATCGCCCGGTCGTAGAGCCGGTCGGCGAAGGCGACCAGGCGCAGTCCCACGTTCTGGTCCGGCGCCGGGGTCACCCGCGCGAGGTGCACCCGGCTCACCCCGTTCAGCAGCTTCCCGTACCGCGACGGGTGCAGCCGCGCCAAGTGATCGGCCAGCGCGCCGAATTCGTCCAAAGTGGACCCTTCGTGTGCCGCCGCGGACGCGGCCAGCTCCTCGTCCCCGACCGGTGGCGGCGCGTCGGGCAGACCGCGGTGGCGGTAGTCCGGCCCGTCCACCCGGACCACGGTGAACCGCCGGGACAGCGCCTGGATCTCGCGCAGGAAGTCGTCCGCGGCGAACCGGCCTTCGCCCAGCTTGTCCGGCAACGTGTTCGACGTCGCGGCGACGTGCACACCGGCGTCGGTCAGCTCCTGCAGCAGCCGGCTGACCAGCGTGGTGTCACCGGGGTCGTCCAGCTCGAACTCGTCGATCGCGAGCAGCCGGTGCGCCGACAACCGCCGCACGGCCTCGCCGAAACCGAGCGCGCCGACCAGGTGGGTCAGCTCCACGAAGGTGCCGTAAGCCTTGGGACCGGGAGCTTCGTGCCAGGTGGAGGCCAGCAGGTGGGTCTTGCCGACCCCGAAACCGCCGTCGAGGTAGAGACCCATCGGCCCGGCTGGGGCCGCCGCACCGCCACCGAACAGCGAACGCAGCCGGGACTTCTTGGCCGAACCTTCGCCGATCCGCGCGGCGAACGCCGAGCACGCCTGCACTGCGGCGGCCTGGCTGGGCTCGTCCGGATTGGGCAGGTAGGTGCCGAACCGGGCCTCGCCGAACCGCGGCGGCGGCACCAGGGACTCGATCAGTTCGTCGGCCCCGAGCTCGGGAAACCGGTCGGTCAGGGCAGCTGCGGGCATGGTCGGGGAGCCTATCCGGGCCGGTCCGGGCCACTGCCGCCCGCCGCCCCGCGGCGGCAAGGCATATCCCCCGGTCGGGGCCGGGACGGGGCCGTGCTGGGATGGTCGCTGTGCGGATCGTGTGGCCACCATCACCGGAAGAGCGCGGGGACGGCACCGCGCTCTCCGACGCGGACCTGGAACGGATCTACGGCTATCCGCCGGCCTGCCCGGGGCCGTTCGTCCAGGTCAACTTCGTCGCGTCGGCGGACGGCGCGGTGGCCGTGAACGACCTGTCCGCAGGGCTGTCGAATCCGGCGGACAAGCGAGTTTTCCTGCTCGCCCGCGACCTCGCCGACGTGATCCTCGTCGGCGCGGGCACGGCCGGTGCGGAGGGCTACCGAGGAGCACGCACGAACCCCGTCCGGGCCGCCCGCCGCGAGCGTCTCGGCCGCTGCCCGGTGCCGCCCGTGGCGGTGGTCACCCGCAGCGGCGCGCTCGACCCGGCCGCGCCGCTGTTCACCGACACGCACGTGCCGCCGATCGTGCTCACCACCGCCCGTGCCGACACGGCCGCGCTCACCCGCGCGGGCGCCGAAGTGCTCGTCTGCGGAGAGGACGACGTGGACCTGGAGCGGGCGCTCGCCCTGCTGTCCGAGCGCGGCCTGAGGCGCGTCGATTGCGAAGGCGGGCCACGGTTGTTCGCTTCGCTCGCCGCTGCCGGCCTCGTCGACCAGCTGTGCCTCACCGTCGCGCCGATACTCGCCGGTGGCGGCGCGGGACGGATCGCGGCAGGCCCGGCGGTCATCCCGCCGCAGGGGCTGGAGCTGGCGTCGGTTCTCGTCGAGGACAGCGCCGTGCTGCTGCGCTATCGGCGGTGCGCGGGCTGATGGACGACGACGGCAGGCTCGCCGGGGATGCCGCGGCAGGAGACCACGCCGCTTTCGACACCCTGGTCCACCGTCACACGCCGATGATGTTCCGGGTCGCGCTCGGGATCACCGGCAGCCCGGCCGAAGCGGAGGACGCCGTGCAGGAGGCCTGGCTGTCGGTCTGGCGCGCGCTGCCCTCGTTCCGGCAGGAGGCGCGGCTGTCCACCTGGCTCTACCGGGTGGCCGCCAAACGGCGCGCTCGCCCAGCTGCGCCGGCGCCGGCCGACCGTGCCGCTGGACGAGGCGGCGGGCCAGGTCGCCGGCACCACCCCGGAACGGCAGGTGGTCGACGCCGAGCAGGTGGACGAGGTGCTGCGGGCGATCGCCCGGCTGGAGGTGTCCCAGCGGGTCCCGCTCGTGCTGCGCGAACTGGAGGGGCTCAGCTACGAGGAGGTCGCCGAGATCCTGGAGGTCGGCGTGCCCGCCTTGCGTGCGCGGCTGCGCCGGGCCAGGGTGGCGCTGCTCGGTCAGTTGAGGGAGCGGTCATGACGGACCCGGAGCGCGATCCGCGGTGGGCAGCGGTACGCGCGGCGCGCAGGCACCGTGTGCCGACCCCGCCCGGACTGGTCGAACGCGTCCTGAGCTCCCTCGACGACGCGCGCTCGGCGCGATCGGTGCAGCTGCCCTCGGATAAGGGCCTGCGCTCGGTCACCGAACCGGCCTTCCTGCGGCTCGCCCGCACGGTCGCGGACGCCGAGGCGGCGGCCGTGCCCGGGATGCGGGTCACCGCGGTGGCGCTGGCCGACGAGCGGCTGCAGGTGCTGGCCGCGGTCCGCTACGGCGTGATCGCCGACGAGGCAGCCGACACGCTGCGCGCCCGGATCACCGCGGAACTGGACCGGCAGCTGGGCGCCCGGCCGCCGGTGTTCGACGTGCACGTGGTGGACGTCCATCCGGACTGAGCGCCGAATTAGCCCGTCCGGGTGAGCCCCCGTGAGCTTTCGCCCGGTCGGCACATCGTAGAAGCAAGCAGGCACCCGGCAGCCGGGACGCCGCCCGGCGACACTGGAGGCGCACATCGGCAGACGAGGGAGCAAAGAGCATGGCGCAGCAGAACTCGGACTCGGCCGCAGACGAGGGTGCACCGGGCCGTACGACGATCGCCTCACTGGTCGTGCAGAAGGTGGCCTCGGTGGCCGCGCGCGAGATCGCCGGGGTGTACACGCTCGGCGGCAAGGGGGTGTCCCGCACGCTCGGCGCGATCAAGGAACACATTCCCGGCTCGGGCACCGCCACCACCACCGGGGTCTCGGTGGAGGTCGGCGAGAAGCAGGCCGCGATCGATCTCGACCTCGTGGCCGGCTACGGCGCGCGGATCCCGGAGGTCGCGCAGGCGGTGCGGCGCAACGTGATCAGGGCGGTCGAGCAGATCACCGCGCTCGAGGTGATCGAGGTCAACCTCACGATCACCGACGTCCACCTGCCGGGTGAGGACGAGGCGGACGCCTCGCGGGTGGAATGACCCGCGCGCGGGCACAAGGCGGACAGCACACGGAAGGAAACACGTTGAACGCAACGCAGACCGGGATCCTCGCCGGCCTGATTCTCGGCCTCGCCGCCACCCAGGGATTCACCGCGTTCCTGGTGACGCTCGCCGTCGGCGTCATCGGAATGGTGGTCGGCCGGGTCCTCGACGGCGAACTGGACCTCGGCGACGTGTTCGGCAAGGGCCGCGACAAGTGAGCCCGGTAGCGCAGGTCGACCTGCCTCGCAGTGCGCTGCCGGAGCCGGCGGAGCGCGGCGCGCTGAGCATCGCGCACACGGTGGTGCGCAAAGTCGCCCAGCACGCCGCGGACCAGGTGCCGGGCACCATGCCGAACGAACGCCGCATCGCCGGCGTGAGCACCGGCAAGGCCGGCGCGAGCGCGAAGGTGACCGGCTCGGACAACGACGTCGACCTCGCACTGGAACTCGCCTTGCGGTACCCGGCGACCGTACGAGCGGTGACGGGCGACGTACGCGCGAAGGTCGTCGAAGAGGTCGAGCGGCTCACCTCGTACCGCGTACGTTCGCTGGCGGTCACGGTGTCCGCGCTGCTGCCCGACGTCGCACCGAGGGTGCAGTGATGCGGGTTGCCGTCCGGCTGTTGTCCACTGTGCTCGCTCTCGCGATAGCGGGCGGCGGGGCGCTGCTCGCACTGGAAGTCGGCTGGCACTGGTGGCAGCCGGATCGCGGACCGCTGCTCATCCCCTGGCCGCAGTGGCGCACTATACTGTCCACAGTGGACTGGGTCAGCACGCCGATGCGGATCACCGCGGGGATCGTGGTGGTCGTGGGGATCGTGCTCGCGCTGCTCGCGTTCGGCGCGGGTGACCGTAAGGTGCCGATGACCGAACCGGCCGACGGCGTCAGCGTCAGCACTTCGCCGCGCGCGCTCGCGCGGATGGTGGGGATCGCGGTGCGCGCGCAAGACAACGTACGCGGCGTGTCGGTCACAGCCAGCGCTCGCCGCGTACGCGTGCGCGCGACGAGCCGGTTGGAAAGCGAAGAACAGCTCCGGCCTCGTCTGGTGGAGACGGTGACGACGGTGCTGGACGACCTGCCGCTCGTACGCCGGCCGAAGGTGACTGTGGTCGTCGATTCGCCGAGGGACCGCCGATGAGCAACGCTGTCACCGCCCGCCGGGCCCAGGGCCGTTCGTACGGCGCCGAGCGCACGCTGACGTGTCTTATCGGCGTTGTGGCGATTCTCGCCGGCGCGGCCGCGCTGGTGGTCGGCATGGGCTGGCTGGGCCGGTTCCGCGCGCAGCGTCCGGTACTCGATCCCCTGGCGGTCGGCTGGCTGCACGACCACGCGCTGTACGCGCGGATCGGCGCTGTCGTGATCGGCGTACTGCTGCTGGTGCTGGGCCTGTGGTGGCTCGTACGTTCGCTAAGCCCGGAGCGTCATCCGGATCTGCGGCTGGACGAGACGCCCGGCGCCGAACTCACGGTGACGTCGGGTGCGCTCGCCGGTGCCGTGAGCAGCGATACCGAGCAGATCGACGGCGTTGTCCGTGCGCGGGTGCGCTCGGTCGGCACGAAGGCCGAGCCCGCGTTGCGCATCTCCCTGTGGCTGGCCGAAGGCGCCGACGTCCGGCGAGTGTGGGAAGACCTCGAAACGCACGTACTGACTCGCGCCAGGGAATCCCTCGGCGTCACCACGCTGCCCACCGCGATCCGCCTCGAACTCGACACGGCCGGACCGACACGCGTGCGCTGACCGCGGCTTTCGCCGAGAATGCCGGACATGGCCCTTCCCCTGGCGGCACCGATCAAGCCCATGCTCGCGAAGCCCGCGAAGGCGATCCCCGATTCCGGTGGGCTGCTCTTCGAGCCCAAGTGGGACGGGTTCCGCTGCCTCGTTTTCCGGGACGGCGGCGAACTCACCCTCCAGTCGCGCGCGGAGAAGCCGCTCAACCGGTACTTCCCCGAGGTCATCGCGGAGCTGAAGGCGTGCCTGCCGGACCGGATCGTGCTGGACGGCGAGCTGGTGGTCGCGCGCGGCGGCAAGCTCGACTTCGACGCGCTCACCGAGCGCATCCACCCGGCCGACAGCCGGGTCCAGCTGCTCGCGAAGGAGAGCCCCGCGCAGTTCGTCGCGTTCGATCTGCTCGCCCTCGGCGACGAGTCCTTCATGGACGAACCAACCTCCGCGCGCCGCGAACGGCTGACCGCGTTGTCCGGCGTGGCACTGACCCCGGCGACCACAGATCCGGCGACCGCGCGGCACTGGTTCGAGCTGTTCGAGGGCGCCGGCCTCGACGGGGTCATCGGCAAACCGCTGGCCGAGCCGTACACGCCGGGTAAGCGGGTGTTGTTCAAGTACAAGCATTCCCGTACTGCCGATTGCGTACTCGCCGGCTTGCGGTGGCATGTGGACTCCGCGCCGGGCGAAGCGGTCGGCTCGTTCCTGCTCGGCCTGTACGACGAGCACGGCCTGCTGCACCACGTCGGCGTCGTCGGCTCGTTCCCAGCAGCGCGGCGGCGGGAGCTGGCCACCGAGCTGAGCCCACTGATCACAGACGGCGAGGGCCATCCGTGGGTCGGCGACGCGGTGCGCGAAGGGCAGCGGATCCCTGGCGGCATCACGCGCTGGCGGGCGAAGGAGCAGCCTTGGGTGCCGCTGCGACTGGAGCGCGTCGTGGAGGTGTCCTACGAGCACACCGAAGGCGGCTACCCGTCTCGGTTCCGGCACACCGCGCAGTTCGCCCGCTGGCGCCCGGACCGTGAGCCGTCCTCGTGCGGTTACACCCAGCTCGACGAACCCGCGCGGTACGACCTGTCCGCAGTGTTCCGCGGCGAGGTCGTACGGACCCGCTGAGCGGCGTCGGTGTCGTAGACCCGCTCACTGCCTCCCCACACCCGGCATGTCAAGCTCGGCGGCGAGTTCGCCCGGATTCGACGTGAGGACCTGCCCGTGCACCGCCGTTTCGCCCGCCGTCTCCATCTGCGCGTACGGCTGGTCGCGGCGACGCTCGGCGTGCTCGCGCTGGCCGGGTGCACGACCGGGCCGTCGGTGCGCCCGGCGGTGATCGACAACGACGGGCGCAACACGCCGTCCCCGAAGTCCAGTACGGCGCCGGTGCCGCTGCCCCCGCTTACGCAGCCGCAGTCGTCAGCCCTGCGCTGGGCTGACTGCAGCCAGGACACCCGCGAGCGGATCGGCGATCCGGCCGTGCCCGCATCGCTGCAGTTCAGCTGCGCGCGGATGACCGCACCACTCGACGCGCCCGACGACACCCAGCGGCTGCTCGCGCGGATCTACCTGCTGAAGGTGGGGAACGGGCCGATCCCGCTGGCAGTGGTCAACGATGTCGGGGGCGAGCCTGGCACGGTGTACGCGGCGCGACTGGCCGCCCAGTTGCCGCCGGCGTTCCTTCAGAAGTTCTCGCTGATCGGTATGGACCGCCGTGGCACGGGGCTGTCCGGCGGCGTGCAGTGCGCGCCGGACGAAGTGCGGTCGGCGCTGTTAGGCGCCGATCCGGCCCAGGGTGGCCTCGGCGACGTACTGGACGCAGCACGCCGCGTCGGGCAGCAGTGCGCAATCGACCTGGACACCGCGCAGACCGCCTTGGACAGCTGGCGTACCGCCGGCGACCTCGACGAGCTGCGGCAGGCGCTCGGCCTCGACCGGCTGAACGCGCTCGGCCACGGCGACGGCTCGAAGGTCCTGTCGGAGTACGCCGTGCGCTACCCCGCGCAGGTGGGCCGCATGGTCCTGGACGGCCTCCCGGACCCGGGTGACGACCGGGGCGCCGTACTCGACGCGGTCGCCGCCGGCGCGCAAGCCACCTTCGACGCGTTCAACGCCGACTGTGCCGCCCGAGGCTGCCCACTGGGTGATGCGAAAGCCGCACTAAAGGCCGTGACCGATCGGCTGCGCGCCGCACCGGTCAGCGGCCCCGACGGTCTCGTAGTCGACCCGGGGGTCGCGACCTATGCCGCGTACGTCGGTCTCAGCGACCGCACGCGCTGGCCCGCTCTCGCGGACGCACTGAACTCAGCCCGCAACGGTGACTTCGCCGCACTGACGGCCTTCGCGGACCCCGTGCTGGTCGACGCGCGTGGGCGCGCGTCGCGGATCAGCGGCATGATCGCGACCCGCTGCAACGACTCGTCCACCCGGCTGCCCGCGGACCAGATCGACCGCGCCGAAGCCGCCATGCGCACCAAGTACCCGCAGTTCGGCGCCGCCATCGCCCAGGAACTCGCCTGGTGCGGTGCCTGGCCCGTACGCCGCGAGCCGCTGCCCGCCGCGGGTGCCCCCGGCGCCCCGCCAATCCTGGTAGCAGCCACCGCGGCCGACCCGGTGACCCCACAGGTCGGCACCACCCGCGCCGCGGACCAGATGCCCAGTGCGGTCACCGTCACCTGGCAAGGCGCGGGCCATGGCGCGGTGGGCCAGTCGCCGTGCGTCACCGCTGCCGTGCAAGGGTTCCTGATCGACGGCAAGGTTCCGGACAACGGGACGCTCTGCCCGGCTTGAGCCCCGGTCGTCTCGGTGCTACTGCCGGTAACCCTCGACCTGCGCGACCGAACGCACCTCAGTCTCGTCCGGGTCCTCCGCGAACTCGGTGCGTGCGCGGCGCCGGCGGAGCAGGTCCCAGCACTGGTCCAGGCGCTGTTCCAGTGCCGTCAACCGGTCCCGGTCCACGGCGGACAGGCCGGTGCCTGCCGCGCGGGCGCGCAGCGCGTGTTCCTCGGCGATCAGCTCGTCGATCCGGTTCAGGATGCCGTCTTCGGTCATACGTACCTCCGCAAGTCGTCCGGCAGGGGTGCAGACGCGGCGGCGGGCCGGGGAATTCCCGGCCGGTCCGGTTCGTTGGACCCGGCATGAGCACAGTGGAGCTGACCGCGGGCAATTTCGACCAGACCGTGACCGACAACGAATTCGTGCTGATCGACTTCTGGGCGAGCTGGTGCGGCCCGTGCCGGCAGTTCGCGCCGGTCTATGAGGAGGCATCGAAGCAGCACGAGGACATCGTGTTCACCAAGGTCGACACCGAGGCCCAGCAGCAGCTCGCGGCCGCCTTCGACATCCGGTCGATCCCGACCCTCGCGGTGATCCGCGACAAGACGCTGATCTTCTCCCAGCCGGGCGCGCTGCCCGCGGCCGCGCTGGAGGACGTGATCCGCCAGGCGCGCGAGGTCGACATGGACGAGGTCCGCAAGGCCGTCGCCGCCGAGCAGGCGCACCAGCCCGCGCAGGACTGACCAGGGGAACCACGAAGGCCCCGGTACCCGCTCACAGAGCAGGTACCGGGGCCTTCGCCGTGTGTGGGGGCCTCAGGAACGCGTGACGAGCCCGCGCAGGAAGAACGTCAGGTTCGCCGGCCGTTCCGCGAGACGCCGCATGAAGTAGCCGTACCACTCGTCACCGCACGGCACGTACACCCGCATCGTGGTGCCCGTCGCGGCGATCCGCTGCTGCTCGTCCGGGCGGATGCCGTAGAGCATCTGGAACTCGTGGTCGTCCGCAGTGCGCCCGGCGTCGGCAGCCAGCCGCTCCGCGATGGCGATCACCCGCGGATCATGCGAAGCGACCATCGGGTAGCCCTGCCCCGCCATCAGCACCCGAAGGCAGCGTACGTAGGACTTGTCCACTTCGGACTTGTCTTGGTACGCCACGGTTTCCGGCTCTGAGTAAGCGCCCTTGCACAGCCGTACCCGCGAACCCGGGCCGGACAGGTCGCGGCAGTCCTGCTCGGTACGCCGAAGATAGGCCTGCAACACCGCGCCCACCCACGGGTACTCGCCGCGCAGCTTCCGGAGGATGCCGAGCGTCGAGTCGGTGGTGGTGTGGTCCTCCATGTCGAGAGTCACCGTCGCCCCGACAGCTTCCGCTGCCGCGCAGATCTTGCGCGCGTTCTCCAGCGCGACGCCCTCGCCGTCGCCCGGCAGGAACTGCCCGACTGCGGACAGCTTC
The DNA here is from genome assembly GCF_003600245.1 of Amycolatopsis panacis. Lineage (NCBI taxonomy): Bacteria > Bacillati > Actinomycetota > Actinomycetes > Pseudonocardiales > Pseudonocardiaceae > Amycolatopsis > Amycolatopsis panacis. Next base: position 58,184 of record NZ_QZFV01000080.1, on the reverse strand, counting down.
ACCGAAACGTCAGCGCCTTCCGAAAGGCCTTGTTCCGCTAATGCGGACAACAACTCCTCGTACGCCTGTACAGTCCTTGCAGCCTGTGCGGCGTCGGTGGTGTCCTCACCGAGGTGGTCGATGGTGATCTTGCGACCGTCTGCGGCCAGTTCCCCGGCAACGCGTACGGCGTCCTCTGTAGCGGCACCGGACACAAACCGGCGGACCACTGCACGCGTCGCGGGCACGGCTTCGATCAACGCCCTGATCCGCGGTGATCGAGCAGCAGCGAGCAACGGGGTACGCAGCATTGCGATCCTCCTCAGCCCTGGTGCGGGTAGCGCACGGTGGTCGGCGGCACGAAGGTCTCCTTGATCGAGCGCGGACTCGTCCAGCGAAGCAGGTTGAAGATCGACCCGGCCTTGTCATTGGTGCCGGAAGCGCGCGCCCCACCGAAGGGCTGCTGCCCGACGACGGCACCGGTCGGCTTGTCGTTGACGTAGAAGTTGCCCGCGGTGAACCGCAGTGCTTCGGAGGCCTTCGCGACCGCTGTGCGGTCGTTGGCGATCACTGCACCGGTCAGCGCGTACGCAGCGGTCTCGTCGATCACCTTGAGGACGCTGTCGAACTCGGCGTCTTCGTAGACGTACACAGACAGGATCGGCCCGAAGTACTCGGTGCTGAAGATCTCGTGCTTCGGGTTGGTCGATACAAGGACGGTCGGCTGTACGAAGTAGCCCACGCTGTCATCAGCCGTGCCACCGACAAGGATCTCCACTTCGGAGTCGCCCTTGACGCGCTCGAACAGCGAAGCGTGCTTGTCGAACGCGCGACGGTCGATCACCGCGCCACCGAAGTGACTGAGGTCGGTCACGTCGCCGTAGCTGATCGCCTCTGTCTCACTGGCCAGGCCGTCCTTCAGCTGCTCCCACAGGCTGCGCGGCACGTACGCACGCGAAGCAGCGGAGCACTTCTGGCCCTGGTACTCGAACGAGCCGCGGACGAGCGCGGTGCGAAGCACGTCAAGGTCGGCCGACGGGTGCGCGAGCACGAAGTCCTTGCCACCGGTCTCGCCGACGATCCGCGGGTAACCGCGGTAGCCGGAGATGTTCGCGCCGACGGTGCCCCACAGGTGCTGGAACGTGGCGGTGGACCCGGTGAAGTGGATGCCCGCGAGGTCACGGTGCTTCAGCGCGACCTCGGAGACCGCCTTGCCATCGCCGGGCAGCAGGTTGATCACGCCCGGCGGCATGCCCGCCTCTTCGAGCAGCCGCATCGTCAGGTGCGCGGCGAAGCTCTGCGTGGGCGAAGGCTTCCACAGCACGGTGTTGCCCATGAGCGCAGGCGCAGTGGGCAGGTTGCCGGCGATCGCGGTGAAGTTGAACGGCGTGATCGCGTACACGAAGCCTTCCAGCGGGCGGTGCTCCATGCGGTTCCACACGCCGGGCGAACTCATGGGCTGCTCAGCCAGCACACGACGGCCGAACTCGACGTTGAAGCGCCAGAAATCGGCGAGTTCGCAAGCGGAGTCGATCTCGGCCTGCGTCGCCGTCTTGGACTGGCCGAGCATGGTGGCCGCGTTCAGCGTCGCGCGCCAGGGACCGGTCAGCAGGTCGGCCGCGCGCAGGAGTATGGCAGCGCGGTCGTCGTACGAGAGCGCGCGCCACTCCGGGGCCGCCTTCGCCGCGGCAGCGATCGCGTCGGACGCGTCCTGCTGCGAGGCGCTCTGGATGGTGCCGAGCACCTGGCCGTGGTTGTGCGGCTGGACAACGTCGATCTTCTCGCCGCCTCCGGCGCGCTGTTCACCGCCGACCGTCACAGTCAGGTCCACCGGTCCGGCCTGACCCAGCTTCGTCAGCGCACCCTCCAACTCAGCGCGCTCAGCGCTCCCGGGGGCGTACGTGTACACCGGCTCGTTCTTCGGGGCGGGGGTCTGGGTCACGGCGTCCACGGCGGCTCCCTCGTCTTCACTGACTGTCTTCTGTGACTGTCTTCGCTGACTGCTCGATTTACCCGAACGGTAGCCCCGCGAACGGGCTAAGGGTTTGTTCGATCGGCTAGAATCGTCTGGAGGCTTTTGTCCGATCGGAGTCCGCCATGAGCAGCCCGGATCCGTTTGCCGGCACCTCCCTGCGGCACGTCCTGGCCACCCTCGGCGAACCGCTGGTCCGGGTGCTCGTCGCGCCGCTCGGGCTGGGTGTACCGGTGCAGGACGTGGTGATCCTCGATCCCGAGGACCCGCCCGAAACCCATCCCGGCGACCTCGTGCTGGTCATCGGCGCGCGCGGCCGGTCGGCGGCCGCCGCGATCCGCGCGGCCGGGCGCCGCGGGGCGGCTGCGGTGGCAGTGAAGGGCGACGGCGGGATCGACGTCGCCGCCGACGCGGGCGTCGCGCTGCTGACCGTGGGCGCCGAAGCGCGTTGGGAGCAAGTGGAGGCGCTGGCCCGCGGCGTGGTCGACGCTGCGCGTGCAGGCGGCGAAGCGGAGACAGGTGAGGTGCTCGGCGACCTGTTCGCCCTTGCTCAGACTGTCGCCGCCCTTACCGGCGGGCTGGTCAGCATCGAGGACACTGCCAGCCGCGTACTCGCGTACTCACGCGCGGGCGACGAAGTCGACGAGTTGCGTCGGCTGTCCATCCTCGGCCGCGAAGGACCCGAGCGGTACTTGGTCATGCTGCGTGAGTGGGGCGTCTACCAACGACTGCGCGCAGGCGAAGGGATCGTACGCGTGGACGAGCGTCCGGAACTGGGCATCCGCCGCCGGATCGCGGCCGGCATCCATGCCGGTTCCCAGCCGCTCGGCACGATCTGGGTGCAGGAGGGCGCGCAACCGTTGACCGAGCAGGCGGAGATCGCGCTCCTCGGCGCCAGCCGCACGCTCGCGCCGTACCTGATCCGCGCCCGGACCCAGCCGGACCCACAGCTGCGGCTCCGCGAAGAGCTGCTGGCCGGTCTGCTCGACGGCCGGGTCGACGCGGAGTCCGTGGCCGACGACATCGGCGCGGATCCGACAAGACCCGCCCAGGTGCTGGCCTTCGCACTGGCACCACAGCAGCCGTCTGCTCCGTCGAACAGGCTGTTACGGCGCGCAGAGCTGGTACACCTGATCGCAGTGCACACCGCGGCGTACCGGCGCACCGCGTTGGTCAGTGTGCTCGGCGGTCGCGTGTACGCGCTCCTGCCCGACCTTCCGGAGAACTCCGACGCCTCCGTACTCGCGTTGGCGAAGGAAATCGTTGCGGCAGCTCGACATCACCTCGATGTACCGGTACGCGCAGCGATCGGCGGCGTCGTGCCACGGCTGTCCGAAGCGGTAGCTTCGCGAGGCGACGCAGACCGCGTGCTGATCGCGATGACGCGCGGACACTGGGCCGACGACGTCGCGTCCCTCGCCGACGTACGGGCCGACGTGCTGTTGTCGGAGGTTCTCGCGTACCTCGCGGACAAGCCGCGCATCAGGGACCCCCGTCTCGCCGAGCTGCTGACCCACGACGCCAAACACGGCGGCATCCTCGTACCCGCGGTACTTGCCTACCTCGATGCCTTCGGTGACGTACGCACAGCCGCCCGGGAGCTGAACATTCACCCCAACACGGTCCGCTACCGCGTACGCCGTGCCACGGAAGTCTCCGGCATCGACCTGACAGACCCGGCGCAACGGCTACTCACCGAACTACAGCTCCGGCTACCACGCTGACCCGGGTACTCTCGTTAGAGTGCGAAGGTGGATCTCTTCCCTCGCGCCTGGACTGCCCTGCAGGAAGCCGTGCGCTCGCTCGAAGGCGGGCAGTGGGTCGCCCCTTCCGGCTGCACCGGCTGGCTCGTGCAAGACCTCGTCGCGCACCTGATCATCGACGCGCAGGACGTGCTCGTCACGCTCGCCTCCACCACCACCACCACCGCGCCCGCCACACTGACCGAAACCAGCTACTGGCAACCGGCCGGGGAAGCGCCGGACGGCACCGATGAGGAGTCGGCGTTCGTCCGCCGCAGCGCGGCCGCCTACGGCACCACCGCGTGGCTCCACCACCACTTCGACGACCTCGCCGTGGCGGCCGTCCGTGCCGCCGCGGCCGCCGATCCGGCCGCCCGCGTGGAAACCCGGGACGAGGTCATGACCGTCCCGAGCTACCTGGCGATGTGCGTACTGGAAACGACCCTGCACCACCTCGATCTGATCGCCCATCTGTCCGGAATGGACGGACCTCCGGCGGAGACGCTGGCCGCTTCCCGGGCGATGGTGGCGGACATCGCCGGCTTCGCCGTGGCGCCCTCGCTCGACGACCGCGCCGCGCTGCTCGTGACCACCGGACGACGTGCCCCGTCCGCCACGGAAACCGCCGCGTTGGGGGAATTCGCCGCGAAACTGCCGGTGGTCCTCGGGTGATCGTCACGAATTTCCCAAGCCGAGGAGATCACTCAGGCGGGCACCGAAAGCCCGGCGAGCGCCGCCAGCGCGGCGAAGGAGTCCACCCGTTCGGCCGGGTCGTAGGTACTGGTGCTGATCAGCAGTTCGTCCGCGCCGGTGCGCCGGACGAGCGTGCCGAGCCGGTCCGCGACCTCCTCGGGGGTGCCGCTGATCTGCCCGGCGAGGACTTCGCCGAGCCGGGTGCGTTCGCGCTCGGTCATCGGCAGCGCAAGGATCTCCTCGGCCGGGGCCAACGGCGGGAACACCCCGTGACTGCGGGAGTACACAGTGGACCACGCCTCCGGGAGCAGCAACCGCTGGGCCTGCTCCGCGGTGTCCGCCACGGCGACCGCGGTCGACACGACGACGTACGGATCCGCGATGTCCGAACGGAACTGTTCGCGGTAGCGGGAGATCGCGTCGAGCATCGCCTGCTCGCCGCGTGCCGGGGCGATCACCAGCGGCAGCCCCAACTCGGCGGCGAGGCCGGCACCCACGCCCGTGGCCAGCAGGAACACCGACACTGACTGGCCTTCGGCCGGGATCGCGTGCACGCCCGGGTAAGCGCTGTCCCCGCGGAAGAACGCGAGCAACTCGCGCACCTGGCCGCCGAACCCGTCAGCCGCGTCCTTGCCCTGCCCGCGCGCGCGGCGCACACCCTCGACGAACCCGACCGACCGGCCGAGCCCCAGATCGATCCGCCCGGGGTGCAGCGCCGCCAGCACCCCGAACTGCTCGGCGATCACCAGCGGACGGTGATTGGGCAGCATCACGCCGCCGGTCCCGACCCGGATCCGCTGCGTGGCACCCGCGATCGCCGCGGCGAGCACCGCCGGCGCGGACCCCGCCACGCCCGGTACCCCGTGATGTTCGGAAACCCAGAACCGGTGATATCCGAGCGCCTCGACGTCCCGCGCGAACGTGACGGTGTCCCGCACGGCCTGTACGGTCCCCCGCCCCCGCCGCACCGGCGAGCGGTCGAGCACCGAGATCGGAACGTCCACGCAGAGGCCAACACCCGCGTACGGACGGGGATTCCCGGGTCAGGGGCGCCAGCGTTCGCTGTAGTCCGGGTGATCGGCGTAGGGCAGGGCGAGCAGGCGCAGCGTCACGCACCAGTTGACCCCGGCGTCGTCGGCAGGCACGTGGCAGGTCTCGCACCAGTATTCGCTGCCGTAGAGCGGGAATCCCGGCACCTTCTCGGCCACCGTCGTGCGGTGCGCGAGCATGATCCGGCGGGTCACCTCGATATCGTTGATCATCTGGTTGATCACGTCCAGCTCGACGTCGCCGAGCGCCCGGATCCGCTGTTCCACCGGGACCTTCGCCTCTTCCCGGGTAAGCTGCTCCCCGGCCTGCTGCCGCCGCACCGCCTGCATGATCAGCGCCTGGCGCTGCCCCACCCGCGCGGCGAGGAACGCGATCAGGTCCTCCACCGGGTCTCCTCCCTGCCGATCCGCCCACCGGCCTGGACCAGTCGCACCGTGGCCCCGCAGCGTTACACCCCGAGCCCGGCACCGACCGTGCCCGCTTCCGCCGAGCGGGTCGCGAGCAGGCTAGACCCTGGGCGGAGCTTTTCGGGAACGCCGCGAGATTGATCACCCAATGTCACCACCAGTGGCGACCGGTCGGTCCGCCCGAGGTCTGTGAAGGGACCCTTCACAGACGCAGAGGCCGTGAAGGGTCCCTTCACAGCCCCGCCCCGGACCGGCAGGGGTACGGCACGGAGCGCGACGGCGAGTGCCCTACCGTGGCGGAGTGTCCGGCAGAACCAAGCTCCTCCTCGCGCTCGCCGTGCTCGTCGTGCTCGCGGCGGCCGCGGTGTGGCTGCCGGTTCCCGGTCCGGCGCAGCTGCGGCAGTGGGCCGCCGAGACCGGCTCCGCCACGCCGCTCGTGCTGCTGGTCGCGTACTCGCTGCTCACCGTCGCGCCGATTCCGCGGACCGTGTTCAACCTCGCCGCCGGGCTGCTGGTGGGCAGCGTCGCCGGGGTGCTGATCGCGCTCGTCGCGACGACGATCGCGGCGGGGCTGTCGTTCGGGCTCGCCCGGGTGCTCGGGCGGGACGTGATCACCCGGCATCTGCATCGGGCGCCGGTCCGGGTGGTCAACGAGCGGCTGGCCGGCGGCGGTGTGCTGGCCGTCACGTCGCTGCGGCTGATCCCGGTGGTGCCGTTCGCGCCGCTGAGCTACCTGTGCGGGGTGTCGTCGGTGAACCTGGTGCCCTACCTCGCCGGAACGCTGCTCGGCAGCGTGCCCGGCACGATCGCCGTGGTGGTCTTCGCCGACGCCTTGACCGGCGACACGCCGCCCGCGCTCCTCGCCTCGTACGCGATCTTCGCGGCGGCCGGGCTGGCCGGGCTGCTGTACGGGCTTCGCAGGCGTACCCCGGCCACGGCGGCGGAGGAGCACGCACCGACTGGCTGACGGCGGCCGGGTACTTCCGACCGCTACACTCGTTCGGGTGCGCGAGGGGTAATCCGCGCTGAGCACGCACACGATTCACCGGGATTTCGTCAGGAGCGGTCGCCATCGACACCGGGCAGCTGATCGCGGGGCACTACCGCCTCGTCGAGCACATTGGTAGCGGTGCCATGGGCGTGGTGTGGCGCGCGGTCGACGTGCGCCTGGAACGGTCCGTGGCGATCAAGCAGATCCTGCCGCAGCCGGGCGTGTCCGAGGCCGAGCGCGACAACATGCGCCAGCGCGCCATGCGCGAGGCGAAGAACGCCGCCCGCTTCCAGCATCCGAACGCCATCGTGGTGTTCGACATCGCCGAGCACGGCGGCGATCCCTGCCTGGTGATGGAGTACCTGAACGGGCCCAGCCTGTCCGCGGTGCTGGCCGAGCAGGGTCCGCTGCCGGTGGGCCAGGTCGCGCGGATCGGCGAGCAGGTCGCCGCGGCACTGGTCGCCGCGCACCGCGCCGGGATCGTGCACCGCGACGTCAAACCCGGCAACATCCTGATCGACGAGACCGGCACCGCGAAGATCACCGACTTCGGCATCTCGCGCGCGGCCGGCGACATGACGCTCACCCAGACCGGCCTGATCGGCGGCACCCCCGCCTACCTGGCCCCCGAGCTGGCACGCGGCGCCGATCCGGTGCCCAGCTCGGACGTGTTCGCCCTGGGCGCCACGCTGTACCAGGCGATCGAGGGCCAGACGCCGTACGGCAACACCACCAACCAGCTCGCGCTGCTCTACGCCGCGGCGAACGGCCAGGTCAACCCGCCCACCCAGGCGGGCCCGGCGACCGCGCTGCTGATGAGCCTGCTGCGCCCGGAGCCCGGCGAACGGCCCAGCATGGCCGAGGCCCGGGAACGGCTGGCCACGCTCGCCACGGGTGAGCCGGCCCAGCCGCCGCTGCTGTCGGGCAACCGCGGTGCCGGCACGGGCGCCGGCCCGCCCCCGCCGTGGCAGCGCGTGGGGGCCGGTCCGCAATCCCCGTCCTCGGCCCCGATCCCGGCGCAGAAGACCCCCTCGAACCCGCCGCGCACGCCGACCGCGGCGTTCATGCCGATGCGGTCACCAGCCGCCCCGCCGGCCACTCCACCGCGTGCGCAGCCCGCGGCCCAGCGCCCGGTGCCGTCCGCGGCCGCGCCGAACTACTCCGCCGGCCCGGCACAACGCCCGGGGAACAAGCGCCGCACGGCACTGCTCGCCGGTGGCGCGGCGGCGGTCGTCGCGGTCGCGGTGATCGTGTTCCTGGTACTGAGCAACAGCAGCGGCTCGAACGGCGGGACCACGGCACAACAGGGGCAGACGCCATCGAGCGCGCCGCGGACCTCCGCGCCGCCCAGCACCACGAGCACGCCCAACGGAGCACTGGGCCAGACCCCGACGGAAGGCAAGATCACCGACTACGGTGCGGCCGGGATGTTGATCACCAACGGGTTCTTCGCGGACCCGAGCGCCAACTGGGCGCATCTCACCCCGGCGGCGCAGGCGGTGTACGGCAGTCAGTCCGCGTTCCAGCAGTACTGGTCAGCGCACAAGATCAACCGGTACGAGTCCGCGCGCGCGGACAGCGGCGGGGGCAACGCGGACGGCTCCATCACGATGAACCTCACTGTCGACGGGAACCGCCGGGGCTACCGGGTGATCCAGTCCAGCGGGCAGATGCTGATCGACAGCGACACCCGGCTGGACGCAGGCGGGGCCTCCGGCCAGTGACCACCCGCCGGACACAGCGCGCAAGCCGATGCGCCGACCGGGGTGCAGGGCCTACCGTGGGGGTATGGCCGAGAGCGCAGCTGTGCCGCCGGGCTGGAACCCGCGGTTCCACGACGATCTGATCGGGCTCGACCCGGCGGATCCCGAGGTCCGGGCGTTCGCCGCCCACCTCGACCGGATGGAGCGGACCGGGCCCACCTTCACCGTCGAGGCCTGCCTCGACCAGGTGGCCGATTTCGCCGAGTCCAGCGCCCGCACCGGCGGGCTGCGGTACTGGATCTCGGTGCTGTTCGTGGTGCTCATCGTGCTCGGGCTGCTGGTCACCGCCTGGGACATCGCGACCCACACGATCGCCTTCCTCTCCCGGTAACGAGGTCCGGTAACGAGGTAACGTGGGACAGGTGAAAGGTATGAAACCCGTGGTCGGCACCACCCCGCGTGTGGTGAAGTCCGAGCAGGAATGGCGTGCGCAGCTCGGTCCGGAGGAGTACGCGGTGCTCCGGCAGGCCGGCACCGAGCAGCCCTTCACCGGTGAGTACACCGACACGAAGACCATCGGCGTGTACGAGTGCCGGGCCTGTGGCGCGGAGCTGTTCCGCAGCGACACCAAGTTCGAGAGCCACTGCGGCTGGCCGTCGTTCTACGACCCGGCGGACTCGGACGCGGTGCTGCTGCGCGAGGACCGCACGCTCGGCATGCGGCGCATCGAGGTGCTGTGCGCGTCCTGCCACAGCCACCTCGGGCACGTGTTCGAGGGAGAGGGCTACGCCACCCCGACCGACCAGCGCTACTGCATCAATTCCATCTCGCTGAAGCTCGTCCCGGAGGCCGAGGGCTGACCGGTACCGCGAGTCCCCTGCCGCCCTCTCCGCCCGTGCGGGGAGGGCGGTTTTCGCGGGTACGGGGAACCCCGCGCCGCGGATCGGCGTCATTTATCCCGGCATGTTCGGTTCGCCCGAACGGTTAAGGTCGTTGCCGAACGCGAGAGGGGCCTGCGTTGAACGAACCATGGGGGATCTCGGGTCCGGAATTCCTGCTGTACTTCGGGCTGGCGCTGGCCGCTCTGCTCGTGCTACGGATCGCCGGGCCGCCGCTGCTGAGCAGGCGACGGCCGCTGGGTGCGTCGGCGGACGACGGTTCGCCGCCGCAGGACGTCTACGAGCTGGCCTACCTCGCCGGAGGCGCGGACCGGGCCGTGGACACCGCGATCGCGACGCTGCTGGAGAGCCACCGGCTGCGGGTCAACAGTTCCGGGCGGATCACTTCAGCCGGAAAGACCCCGAAGGCGCCGAGGCTGGAACGGAGCGTGCATCTGGCGGCGAAGGGCGCGGGCGCCACGACGGCACAGGTACGCAAGTCCACGCACGTCGCGCCGGCGCTTCGCGCGATCGAGAGCAACCTGAAGCGCCGCGGCCTGCTGTCGACCGGCGACGGGGCCGGTGGTCTCCGCAAGGGGATCGCAGTCGCGTACGCGGCCGTACTCGTGATCGGCATCGTGCGGCTGGTCAACGGGGCCGAGCTGCACCGTCCGGTCGGTGGGCTGATCGGGCTGCTGCTGCTCGCGTTGGTGCTCACGATCATCACCTTCGCCACCCGTAACGGAGGTAAGCGACGCCGTCCGACGAAGGCGGGGTACGCGATGGTCGCGCGTGCGCGTGCCGAAGCGAAGAGCATCGAAGAAGGCGACGACGCGGTTGTGGCCAGCAGTGGCCGGACGTTCCAGTACGCCAGTGCCGCAGGGATCGTCGCGCTCGCCGGCATCGCGTTCTATCCGGACGACGAGTTGAGCACGGCCCTGCTGAGCGCGCCGATCTCCTCGGGCTGGAGCAGCGGAGCGTCCGGCGGCGGATCCTCGTCCAGTGGCGGATCGTCGTGTGGCGGCGGGTCCTCGTGCAGCAGTGGCTCGTCCTGTGGTGGTGGCGGGTCCTCGTGTGGCGGCGGGGGCGGCTGCGGTGGCTGAGCGGCTCGGCGTCGGCCTCGGCTGGCGTTCCGAGCTGGACCTGTCGGTCGCGCGGCTGCCGGGTGTCGACTGGGTCGAGGTGGTCGCGGAAAACCTGCACGCGCCCCATCTTCCGGAGAGCCTGCGAGCGCTGCGGGAACGTGGAATGCCGGTGCTGCTGCACGCCGTGTCGCTGTCGCTCGGCGGTGCCGAACCCCTGGAGACCGCACGCGTGGAGCACCTCGCCGAGCTGGCGCGGGTGCTCGACGCCCCGCTGGCCAGCGACCATGTGTGCTTCGTCCGGGCGGGCGGTCTCGATTCCGGTCATCTGATGCCGTTACCTCGCACCCGGGATGCGCTGGACGTGCTCGTGGCGAACGTCCGGCTCGCCCAGTCGATCCTGGACGTGCCGCTGGCGCTGGAGAACATCGCCGCGGTCCTGCGGTGGCCGGAGGACGAGCTGACCGAGGAACAGTTCCTCGCCGAGCTGACCGAACGCACCGGATGCCGGCTGATCATCGACGTGGCGAACCTGTACGCGAACGCGCGCAACATCGGCACCGACCCGGTCGCGTTCCTCGACGGGATCCCCTGGGAGCGGCTGGCGTACGTACACGTGGCGGGCGGTGTGGAACGCGACGGCGTCTACCACGACACGCACGCTCACCCCGTCCGTCCGGAAGTGCTCGATCTGCTCGCCGAGCTGTGCCGGAGGGCTGATCCACCCGGCGTCCTGCTGGAGCGCGACGACGACTACCCCACTGACAGCGAGCTGGCGGCCGAGCTGTCCACGCTGCGCGCGGTGATCGCGTGAGCCGCGAAGAACTCGCGGCGCGGCAAGCGGAACTGCTGGAAGCACTGCTGTCCGATGGGGCCGCCCCGTCCGGCTTCGATGCTGAGCGACTACGCGTCGAAGCCGGTGCGCTTCGCGACAAACGGCGCCGGCTCGTCGCGTACCTACGACCAGACCTGCCCGAGTCCCTCGCCGAACGCTTCGGGCCGCTGTTCGACGTTTACGCCACCGACCACCCGAAGACCACCGAAATCCGCGCCCGGGACTACGCCGACGCCTTCGCTGCCTGGCTGGTCAGCCGGGGTGAGCTGCCGAAGCCGCGCCGACGCTGGTTCCGGCGCTGACCGGCGACCACACCGCGGTGTCCGAACCCGGCCGATGCGTGGCGTGATCCCACTGCGGTGGGGCGCCCGGCAGTACGCCTGCCATCCGTACCCGGGTCATCCGGCCGAAGTCGCTGTCTACGTCCTCCACCAGGTCCGAGAAGTCCGCTGCCGAAGCTGTGGGCTCGGTGCGGCCCACGGAGTCCAGCCAGGCACCGGTGCCCGCCAGCGACAGCTGTGCCCGCCAGGTGCCGCCTTCGGTCACGGTGCGACGCAGTGCCGTCATTACCGCCGCGGCGGTCAACCAGCCCGTCGCGTGGTCGAGAGCCTGCACGGGCAACGGCGCCGGGGCGTCAGTGGCGTTCTCCTCGGCGATGCCGGACGACATCTGTACGAGGCTGTCGAAACCGCGTCGGCGTGCCCACGGGCCAGTCCAGCCGTACGCGGACAGATCGGCCGTCACCAGGCCCGGCCGTAGCTCGGCAAGCTCTTCCGGGCCGAACCCCAGCCGCGCGAGCGCGCCTGGACGGAACGACTGCACCAGCACGTCCGCGCGGGCGATGAGCTTCTTCAGCTTCGCGCGGCCACCTTCGGTGTCCAGCGCGACGTACGCCGACCGTTTGCCTTGGCCGGTGTCCATGGTGAGCGTCGGGATCCGCGGCAGGTGCGCGGCGCCGACGTGCAGCACGTTCGCGCCGTGTGCGGCGAGTACCCGGCCCGCTACCGGGCCGGCCAGCACGTGCGTCAGCTCCAGCACGCGCACTCCGCCGAGCGGACGCGCGGACTCGAACAACGTACGCGGCGGAGCGTCCCCGATCCGCTCCAACTGCACCAGCGGCAACTCCGCGACGGCCTGCCCCTGGGGGTGCGCGCGCCATTCCTCGCGTGAGCGCATGAACGCGGCCGCGCCGCCCGCGGTGATCACCGCGGACTCGACCTCGGCCACTGTCTTCGCGGCAACGGTCTTCGCCACCGCTTCGCGGGTCGCGGGCACCCCGAGCGCCCAGCAGACCGCTGCTTCGTGCCGGGAGGTGTTGCAGTGCAGCTTGATCCAGCCGTCGGATGCGCGATAGTCGCCCGCGATCGGACCCCACGGGCTGGGTCCCGGGTTGCCGTCGATCCGCAACAGCCGCTCGCTGGCGAACGACGCAGCCGCATGCCGGCTGTCGACCGCGACAGTGCCCGGTTCGATCCCTCGCAGCCGCAGCATCTCCGCGGCGGCGAGCGTGGCCACAGCGACACTCGCCGTGGCCACGGTCGGCACCCGGAACGGGCCGGGCAGCACCGAATCGTCGCCGGTCAGCGAAACGGGCGGCAGTGATCCGCCGGTGAGTGTCCGCCACACCCCGGCCAGGACGTTCTCCACGGCGGTTACGGCAGGGCCGCGACGAGCTCAGCCGGCGGCACCCGGGTGCCGGTGTAGAAGGGGATCTCCACGCGCACGTGCCGGCGGGCTTCGGTGGCGCGCAGGTGCCGCATCAGGTCGACGATGCGGTGCAGCTCGTCGGCCTCGAAGGCGAGGATCCACTCGTAGTCGCCGAGCGCGAACGAAGCCACCGTGTTGGCCCGCACGTCCGGGTAGTCGCGTGCTTCCTTGCCGTGGTCGGCCAGCATCTTGCGGCGTTCCTCGTCAGGCAGCAGGTACCAGTCGTAGGACCGGACGAACGGGTACACGCAGATGTACTTGCGCGCCTCTTCGCCGGCCAGGAACGCGGGGATGTGGCTCTTGTTGAACTCGGCGGGCCGGTGCAGCGCGGTCTGGCTCCACACCGGCGTCGCGGCGCGGCCCAGGGGCGTGCTGCGGAAGCCGGTGTAGGCGGCCTGGACCTGTTCGATCTCCTCGGCGTGCCACCAGATCATGAAGTCGGCGTCGGCGCGCAGCGCGGACAGGTCGTACACCCCGCGTACGACGACGCCCTTGGCTTCGAGCCCGTCGAGGTATTCCGCGGTCTCGCGGCCCGCGGCCCCGCGGTCCTCACCGAGACGGCCCGGCTCGATCCGGAAGACCGACCAAGTGGTGTAGCGGATCGTGTCGTTCAGCTCGTTGTAGTTCAGCCGCGCCATACACCCATCCTGGCACTGCACGCCAAGGATGCGGCAGGCGCCTCCGTCACACTGTGAGCTGAGCGGCGATCCGGCGCGCCGCAGCGTCCGCTGTTGCCACGCACGCGGGCAGGCCGACGCCGTGCAAAGTGGCTCCAGCGACGGCAAGGCCGGGTACGGCGGACACCGCGTCCTCGATGCGCGCGACGCGCTCGATGTGCCCGGTGCCGTACTGCGGAAGCCCTCCGCCCCAGCGCGTGACGAGAGTGTCGATCGGCTCGGCCGTGACACCGGTGAGCCGCGCCAGGTCGTCGCGTACGGCAGCTACCAACGAAGCGTCGTCGCCGTTCAAGGCGCCCGGCTCGCCGAAGCGGCCGACGGACCCGCGGACGAGTACGGCCCCTTGCTCGCCGTAGTGCGCCCACTTGTTGGCGGAGAAGGTGAACGCCTTCGCTGCGTACGGCACGCCGTCTGCGTCTCGCTCCCCTGCGCCGATGAGAATGCCCGAAGCTTCGGGCATTGCCGTGTCTGACGGCAGAGCGAGCGCCACGACGGCCATGGACGCCAGCTCGACTTCGCCGAACGCAGTGGACGCGACGGGGACGACACCGTCCAGCAGCTTCCGCGCGGCAGGCGCGGGGACCGCAAGCACCACGGCGTCTGCCTCGGCGGGGCTGTCCTCGGGCGCGTGCGCAGGCGCGGCAGCTCCGAAGTCGAGCCGCCAACCAGACGACGTACGGGTCAGCGCGCGCACTGTCGCCGACGTACGCAGGCGCGCGGCGGACAACTCCAGCAGCCGTTGCACGAGAACGCTCAGGCCGCCGGTGAGCGTGCCGAAAACGGGCGCCGCGCTTGGGTTCTTGGGCTGCAGCGACGCGGCTGCCTCGGTCAGCGAAGCCGCTCCGTCGACGACTGCCTTCGCCAAGCCGGGCATCGTGGCGCGCAACCCCAGGCCGTCCGCTCCCCCGGCGTAGACGCCGCCCAGGAGCGGATCGACGAGGCGGTCCACCAGTTCGTCGCCGAAGCGGCTGCGCAGCAACGGCCCCAGCGGCAGATCGCCTTCACCCAGCTCGACCGGCCCGAGCGACGGTTCTTTCTCCACGGTCCGACGACCGCTCTCGGAAAGCACCCCGGCAACAGCCTCGGCGGACGCGGGCACGCCCATCACCGTGCCCGGCGGAAGACCCTGTACCGAACCACCGGCATGGATCTTGGCGCGCGCCTTCGTCGGATGCACGAGGCGGTCTTCCAGACCGACTTCCGCGATCAACGCGGTCACCTCGGGACGGCGGGCCAGAAACGCCTCAGCGCCGACGTCGTAACGTACGCCGCCGACCTCCGCCGTACGCACCTTGCCGCCGACTGCGGCCGTGCTCTCGAAGACCGTGATCTCGGCTGCTTCGCCGAGCAAGCGACGCAGCCGGTACGCCGTGGCCAGGCCGGAGATCCCTCCCCCGACGACGGCCACCCGTTTCACAGCGAATGCACCAGCTGGACAACCCGGGTCAGCACGTCCGGGTCCACGTTCGGCAGGACGCCGTGACCGAGGTTGAAGATGTGCCCACGCGCCGTGCGGCCCTCCTCGACGATGCGGCGGACCTCCGCCTCCAGCACCGGCCAGGACGCGTGCAGTAGCGCCGGATCGAGGTTGCCCTGAACCACCGCTTCGCCGCCGAGCCGCCGTACAGCCTCGTCGAGCGGCACGCGCCAGTCGACGCCGACGACGTCCGCCCCCGCGTCGCGCATCGCGACGAGCAGCTCACCGGTACCGACGCCGAAGTGGATCCGGGGCACGCCGTACCCCGCGACCTCCTCCAGCACCCGCGCGGAATGCGGCAGGACGAACTCGCGGTAATCCCGCTCGGACAGCGCGCCGGCCCACGAATCGAACAGCTGGATCGCGTCGGCCCCCGCCGCGAGCTGCGCATGGAGGAACGTCGCGGCGACGTCCGCGAGCCGGGCCGCGAGCTCGTGCCACAGCTTCGGCTCGGAGTGCATCAGGGCCTTGGTGTGCTCGTGGTTACGGCTGGGCCCGCCCTCGATGAGGTAGCTGGCCAGCGTGAACGGCGCACCGGCGAAGCCGATCAGCGGTGTCTCGCCGAGCCGCTCCACGAGCAGCCCGACCCCTTCGGCGACCTTCGCGACCTGCTCCGGCTCCAGCACCGGCAGCGCCCGGACCGCGGCCACGTCGCGCACCGGACGGCCCATCACCGGCCCGGTACCCGGCACGATGTCGACGTCCACCCCCGCCGCCCGCAGCGGGACCACGATGTCGCTGAACAGGACCGCCGCGTCCACCCCGTGCCGGCGCACCGGCTGCAGGGTGATCTCGGCGAGCATCTCCGGGTCGAAACAGGCGTCCAGCATCGGCACGCCTTCCCGCAGCGCGCGATACTCCGGCAGCGACCGCCCGGCCTGGCGCATGAACCACACCGGCACCCGCGCCGGCCGCTCCCCCCGCGCCGCGGCGAGGAAAGGCGATCCGGACAGCGCACGGCGAACCGGCGGGACCACGGACAAAGACGAAAGCTCAGGCACGAACTCCATGCTCCCACGCCGCTCACCGCACCGGGGCGGGAGCCTCACCGCTGCTGCTGTCACCGCCGCGGCTGTCACCGCCGCGGCTGCTGGGCTGTGAAGGGACCCTTCACGGACGCAGGGGCTGTGAAGGGTCCCTTCACAGCCCCTGCCCCGAGCGCGGCGGCCGCCCAGGGCAGGGCGAGGCTGCGGGCAAGAGGGGCCACTCGGCGCGCCTGCGACCGCAACCGGGTGTCGCCGCCTTAAAGTCGGAGCGTGACCGCGATGACGCCAATGCCCGAACTGTTCCGCGAAGCCGTCGCGGCGTTGCAGTCCGTCCGGCCACGTCCGGAGATCCGGCTGGAGCCGATGCGGGCGCCGCAGCGGCTGGCGCCGTGGTCGTACGCGCTCAGCTGCGAGGTGTCCGGGCCGGCCGACGTGCTGGCCTCCGGCCGCCTCGTCCTGCTGCACGATCCCCACGGCCAGGAGGGCTGGGACGGCGTGCTGCGCATGGTCATGTACGTCCGGGCCGAACTCGACCGTGAGCTCGCCACCGACCCGTTCCTGCCCGCGGTCGGCTGGTCCTGGCTCACCGAGGCGCTCGACGCCACCGGGGCCACCCACAAGGCGCTCGGCGGCACGGTCACCGAGACCTCCTCGGCACGGTTCGGCGACATCTCCGGACCCTCCCGCACCGACGATCTCGAACTGCGGGCCTCCTGGACGCCGCCGGACGGCGCGTTGCGCCCGCACGGATTCGCGTTCTGCCAGGTGATGGCCAGTGTCGTGGGCCTGCCACCGGTCGGCGTGACGCTGTTCGAGCAGCGCCAGAACTCCTGACTTTTCGAAATTCACCCGGACGGTCCGATGTCCGGGTGCCCCTGCACGCCCGCGGCGGCCCCCGTGCGGCCCCCCGCGGGCTCGACCGGACGGCCCCGGAGGCCCGGGGACGACCCGGATCCGAGCAGCGTTCACGTCTGTCCCAGATGGACGGACCGACGGCGCCGCGCCGGCCGCCACGTTCGTGAGGCGCGATTGATCACCGTCAGTAAACCCCAGGTCACCGCTTCGCGGGAGCCCCGGCGCACCCTCACGAATGGCGGCGGGCCGCCGATCGCCGCGGCGGACCCCGCGGCAAAACATGAAGAAAAATGATCTTGCCCCGGCCGAGGGCCATTTCCGGGTTCCGGAGGCCCCTCCGGCAGGGCACGCGCGGAAGCATCGGCACTTGCACGAGCCATCTGCACGCCCGTTTTCCGAGCGGTAACCCAGGTGCATCGCACCCTTGTGAGCAACCGTTAACAACAGGCCAATCATTGGTCCGATCGTGCTAACGCGACTTCGCTCCGTAACCAACTGCATGGGATAGATACCCGTTCGATCCCCCCGCGATGGCGTCCGGGCGGCTACAGTTCCTGGGACGACACCACTTTCGGTCTAAAGCTGGCGCGGCTGAACGGCCGAAGGTCCCGGTGCCGGTCGGGGGGCACGACCGACTCCAGGGAGGTAGTGACGTGGCTACCGTCGGCTTATCTCAGGCCGTCCGATCCACGCCAGCCGGTGCTTTGCCGGCGAGCATGGTTCCGCATCCGCGGGAAGAGCTTTTTTCCGTGTTGGTGGTCGATGACCACCCGTTGTTGAGGGAGGCAATCTCAGCACGACTCGCACAGATGGGTGCGGGCACCGTCCACGAAGCCGCCACGGTGGCCGAGGCGAGGGCGCGAGCACAGGCCACCGGCCCGTGCGACCTGGCGATCCTCGATCTCGGACTGCCGGACGGCAGCGGCATCGAGCTCGTGACCGAGCTGCGCAGCCACGGCTGGCCGCGTGTGGTGGTACTCGCATCCTCCGACGACCCGTACGCGGTGCGCTCCGCGTTTCAGGCCGGCGCGCAGGCGTACCTGCTCAAATCGGCCTCGCCGGTCGTCGTCACCGACGGCGTCCGCCGGGTGCTCGAGGGTGGCGTGTACGCCGACCCGAGCGTGGCTCCGGTCCTCGCGACCGGCACGCGGGTCGCAGGCACCGACAACACCCCGCGCGAGCTTTCCGCGCGCGAGGTGGAGGTCCTGCAGCTCGTCGCCGACGGGCAGTCGAACAAGGAGATCGGAGAGGAACTGTCCCTCTCCGCGCTCACCGTCAAGTCCCACCTCTCCCGGATCGGGCGCAAGCTCGGCACGGGGGACCGGGCGCAGATGGTCGCGCTGGCGATGCGGGCCGGCGTGATCCGCTGACGAGGACGGACCACATCCCTGCGGGGCGGGCGGACCAGGCGCGGCCGGCCCGTCCCGTAGGGTCGTCTTCCATGGGAACTGCACAGGCGGACGGAGCCCGGACCGGAGAATCCATCACCGAGGCGTCTGCTCCGCCGGTGCTGCTGCGCGAACCGGCCGAGGGCACCCCGCCGGTGGTCGAGGATCCGGGCGCGCTCGCCGAGGCCTGCGCGCGGCTGGCCGGCGGCACCGGCGCGGTCGCGGTGGACACCGAACGCGCCTCCGGCTACCGCTACTGGCCCAAGGCCTACCTCGTCCAGCTGCGCCGGGAGGGCGCCGGCACGGTGCTGGTCGACCCGATCGCGCTCGACGGCGGGCTGGGCCCGCTGCGCGCGGTCCTCAACGACGCCGAATGGGTGTTGCACGCCGCCTCCCAGGACCTGCCATGCCTGGCCGAGCTGGACCTGCACCCACTCTCACTGTTCGACACCGAACTCGCCGGGCGGCTGGCCGGCCACGAACGCGTCGCACTCGGCACGCTCGTGGAGAAGCTGCTCGGGTACACGCTGGAGAAGGGGCACAGCGCCGCGGACTGGTCGAAGCGGCCGTTGCCGGTCGACTGGCTCAACTACGCGGCGCTGGACGTCGAGCTGCTCAACGAGCTGCGTGCGGTCCTCGAAGCCGAGCTGGCCGACCAGGGCAAGCTGGAGTGGGCGCGGCAGGAGTTCGAGGCCGTACGCACCGCCCCGCCACACCCGCCGCGAGCCGAACCGTGGCGCCGGACCTCCGGGGTACACAAGATCCGCAACCCGCGCGGCCTCGCCATGGTGCGCGAGATGTGGCAGGCCCGCGACGAGCTGGCCCGCAAACGCGACCGCGCGCCGAGCCGTGTCCTGCCCGACAGCGCGATCATCAACGCGGTGACGGCCGATCCCAAGACCGTCGAGGAGCTGCAGGCGCTGCCCGTGTTCAGCGGACGCGTACAGCGCAAGTACACCGCCAGCTGGCTGCAGCACCTGCAGGCGGCGAAGACGCTGCCCACGAGTGAGCTGCCCTCGCCGTCCCAGCCCTCCGACGGCCCGCCCCCGGTCAACCGCTGGGCGGACAAGGACCCGGACGCGGCCGCCCGGCTGTCCGCGGCCCGCACCGCCCTGACCGCGATCGCGGAGGAACGGCGGCTGCCGGTGGAGAACCTGCTGCTGCCCGATCTGGTCCGCCGCACCTGCTGGAGACCGCCCGCCGACCTGTCCGAGGACAGCGTCGCCGAGACCCTCCGCGCCGGCGGCGCCCGGCCGTGGCAGCTTGAGCTGACCGTGGGCGTGCTGAGCAAGGCCCTGCACAGTACGGCTTCCTGACGGCCGTCTCCGCGGCCCTGGTGTGACAACCCGGGTCGCCCGGGATGCTGCGGGCCTGGGCCGTTCCCGGCCTCCTTGCCGCAACCGCGGCGCTCCGGTCGAACGCCTCGATCGGCGGCGCGAAGCCGTGTCCAGCGCCGTCTCGGCACAGCTACACCCTCAGCCGTCGACGGCAGTTCGACGGCGTACCGGGCCGCACAACTTCCGGCCTACCGCGGCAACCACGGCGAGAAGGCTCGGGCGAGCGCCCCCATCGGCCACGCATCACCAACGCCCTCTCCGCAGCCCACACTCTCCTGCCGGTCCGACGGCATCCCCAGCCACTCCCACCGACTCGCCACCACAACAGCGGTAGGAAGCGCACAAGCCCAGCTCACCCCAGCCTCAGCCGTCCGCACCTTCGCGCAGCCACTCCGCCGCCTCCACCGTGTCCGGATGCTCCGCCCCGAACACCTCCGTCAGCCCGGCCACCACCGCGGCCAGCTCGCGGTCCGCCTCCTCGTCCCGGCCTCGGGCGCGAGCGGTTCTGGCCAGGGTCGCCCGGAAGCCCAGCTTGAGCGGGTGCGCGTCGGGAAGGGCCGTCGACTCGACGAGACCGCCGGCGAGGTGCTCGGCCTGGTCGAGATCGCCGCTTTCCAGGCACGCGCGCGCCAGTTCGCCCGCCAGGCTCCAGGTCCGCGGAGACTCAGCCGGAGTCGCGGCGAGCAGCGAGCGGTACAGCACCGCCGCCTCCGCCGGTTCGCCCGCGCGACGCAGCACCGTGGCCAGCACCTCCACCGAATCCGCGGTCGGCCGGCGTTCGGCGAGAAGCCGGGCGGCCAGCCGGATTCCGTGGGCTTTCCCGCTTTCCGCCTTGATCAGCAGCTCGATCGCGCGGGCCTCGTCCTGCTCCTGCGGGGTGCTCGCGTGCGCGGCCAGCTCCTCGTGTAGCTGTTTGGCCTCTTCGAACCGGGCCAGGGTGCGCAGCACGCCCACTCTCCGGACCCCGGCTGCCACGGTCTCGGCCGCCGCCGGGCCGTACTGCGCCCGGCAGCCGTCGTGGTGCCGGTCGAGCACGGCCAGCGCACCGGGGTAATTCCCGGCCAGCGAAAGCATTTCCGACAGCATGACCTGCGCCTGCAGGGTGGCGGGATCACCGGGACCGACCGCGGCCACATAACGCTCCACAGTGGACTCCAGCAGGTCGAGCCCCGCGGCGATCCGGCCCTGCGCGGCGCGGGCCACGGCCAGGTTCGTCCACGCGCCGAGGGTGCCCGGGTCCTGTTCCCCCGCCACCCGGACCTGGACCTCGGCCAGCGCCGTGTAGTGCTCCTCCGCGGCGGGCCAGTCACCGGTTCCGACCAGCAGAAGGCCAAGCCGGTGCCGCAGCGCCATGGCCTCGGGGCTCTCCTGATCGGCTCGTTTGGCCAGCGCTTTGCGCACCTTCGCCAGCTCGGCCGCCTGCTTGCGTGCGCTGTTCGCCCGGAATAGCCCCATCGCCGTCCCCCCGTCCGGATCGCTTCGGACCAGTGTGCCGCAGGCCACCTTCCCCGGGAGTGTGCGCTGCCCCACTCACCCGGACCCGGCCGACGAGGGGGCGAACACCGCGGAAGAAGCGGCGTTCCCGGACGAGGTCGTCACCAAGGCGACCACGCGCCCGGTCACCGTGCCTGGTCTGGACAAGCCGGTCGCACTGATCACTGTGGACAATGGGGACGGCATCCGGCCGAACACCTTCGGCCCGCAGGGCCTGGTCTCGCTGGACGAGGCGTTCGCCGCCGGCGCGGGAGATCGCGCAGACCGGGCAAGGTTCTCCGGCGGCTGATCGAGGTGAGGGTCAGAGCCCCGCGGCACCGGAGTGCTCCGGTGCCGGGAGGCGGATGGTGATCGCCAGTCCCCCGCCGACCACCGGTTCCGCGGCGATCGTCCCGCTGTGTGCCTGGACCGCGGCGCGCACGATGGACAGGCCCAGGCCGGCGCCGGAGCGGGCGGTGCGGGCCACTCCGGCGCGGCGGAAGGGTTCGAACAGCTCCGGGACCGCCGCGGGGTCGAGCAGTCCGCCCGAGGAGCGCACGCGCAGGGTGGACCACTGCGCGCCGGCCTCGGTGGCGACCTCGATCCAGCCGCCGTCGACGTTGTGCCGCACCGCGTTCTCCACCAGGTTTCCGGCGATGCGTTCGAGCAGGGCCGGGTCGCCGACGGTGAGCGCGGCCGGGGTGTCCAGCGTGACGCGCAGGCCGCGGTGCTCCGCTTCGGCGCGCACGGCCGCCCAGGCCCGCGCCACGACGGTGGCCAGGTCCACGGGTTCGCGGACCACCAGCCCGGCGCCATCGGTGCGGGCGAGCAGCAGCAGGGAGTTCACCATCCGGCCGGCCCGGTCCGTCGCGTCCAGCACCACGCCGGCCATCCGCCGGAACTCGGCCTCGTCCGCGTGTTCGTCGGACAGCGTGACGTCCAGCTCGGTCCGGATCACCGACAGCGGGGTGCGCAGTTCGTGGCTCGCGTTGGCCACGAAGTGCCGCTGCGCGTCGAACGCGGCCTGCAGCCGGTCGAGCATGTCGTCGAAGGTGCGGGCCAGCTCGGCCAGCTCGTCGCGCGCGCGGATCTCGCCGATACGCTCGCCCAGCGATTCCACCGACAGCCGCCGTGCGGTGCCGGTGATCTCGCGCAGCGGCCGCAGCACGCGCGAGGTGAACGTCCAGGCCAGGATCGCCGCCGCGGCCACCACGAAGCAGAATGCCAATGAGCCGAACACCAGGACCCGGTTCACCGCGTGCTGGCGCAGGTGCTGGGCGAGCGTGGAGGCGTCCACGTCCACCCCGTCCACCCGCACCAGGGTGCCGGGCGGCAGGTGCGGTACCGCGTCCACCGCGTCGCCGACCAGCGTCCAGGCCAGCCAGAGCAGCAGCAGCCCGGCCGCGGCGACCAGCACGGTGGCGAGCACGGTGACCCGGACCCGCAGGCTCCGGGCGCCGGACGGCCTCACCCGGCGGCGTCCACCGGCACCCGGTAGCCCGAGCCGACCACGGTCTCGATGATGCCGGGTTCGCCGAGCTTCTTGCGCAGGGTCATCACGGTCACCCGCACGGTCGTGGTGAACGGGTCGGCGTTCTCGTCCCAGACCCGCTCCAGCAGTTCCTCGCTGCTGACCACCGAACCCGCGGCGGACAGCAGCACCTCGAGCACGCCGAACTCCTTGCGGGTCAGCTCGATCGGCCCGCTCGCCCGGCGCACCGTGCGCTTGGCCGGGTCCAGCTCCACGTCGCCCGCGGTGAGCAGCGGCGGCGCGGCCGGGGTGGCGCGGCGGCCCAGCGCGCGCACCCGGGCCACCAGTTCCGGGAAGGCGAACGGCTTGGCCAGGTAGTCGTCCGCGCCGAGGGACAGCCCGTCCACCCGGTCGGAGACCGAACTGCTCGCGGTGAGCATCAGCACCCGGGTCAGCTCGCCGGAGGCGACGATCTCGCGGCACAGCTCGTCCCCGGACATCCCGGGCAGATCGCGGTCGAGCAGGACCACGTCGTACCGGGTGACCGCGGACTTCTCGTGCCCGTCGTCCCCGGTGAGCGCCACGTCCACCGCCATGCCCTCGCGGCGCAGCCCGCGGGCGATCGCATCGGCCAGTGGCTCTTCGTCTTCGACTACCAGAACTCGCACCAGACCACAATCCCACAGTTTCCTGAGAGTGCCTGAGAGACCTCAGTGGACATTCCGGGGAACGCCGTGGATGGCTTGGGGACCGGGTGCCGCGACGTTGGCGAAATGCTCGAAGACGGGCGGGTCCGCGGCAAGTCTGGTCGTATACGTCACAGTCGGCTTCGGCACGCCGCGGGACGCCGGAGGGCATTCTCGCGGGGTGGCCGAGACCGAAGTCCTTCCGACGAGACAGGAGTTGCCCAGGTGAGTGATCTTCCCCCGGTCGGCCCACCCGGCTCGTCACCTGTGCCGCGCAACGCCGGTTTCGTGAACTTCGCCCGGCTGCCGCGGCAGGACGAGGTGTCACAGCCGGAGATCGCCGCATCCCACGCCGCTTACGACCTCGTGAGCCTGATGTCCTGGGGGAAGTCCGCATGACTCGCATCGGTGGTGACGTCGTCGTCGAGACGCTGCGCGCGCTCGGCGCGGACACTGTGTTCGGCCTGCCCGGGCAGCACGCGCTCGGCCTGTTCGAAGCCCTTCGCCGGGCCGACGGTCTCCGTGTCGTCGGCTCGCGAGTGGAGAACAACCTCGCCTTCGCCGCAGACGGCCACGCGCGCGCCCGGCTGGCCGCGAATCCGGAAGGAGCCGTCCCGGTGACGCCGATGATCGTGTCGACCGGCCCGGGCGCGTTGCTCACTTTGGCTTCCCTGCAGGAATCGCGGGCGGCGTCGGTGCCCGTGCTCGGCATCTCCAGCCAGGTCCCGGTCGCCGGGCTGGGCGGCGGACAGCACGGCTACCTGCACGAACTGCCCGACCAGCAGGCGAGTTTCCGCGACGTGGTCAAGTCGGTGTACGTCGTCGGCTCGGCGAGCCAGATCCCGACCGCGCTGCGCGAAGCCTGGACTGTCGCGGCGACCGCGCCGTACGGCCCGGTGTGGGTGGAGATCCCTGAGGACGTCCTGCTCGCCGAAGCCGCGCTGCCGCCGTTGACCGCCGTCACAGCCTCTCCCCCGCCGCTGGAGCCGCTGCCGGAGCTGGTCGCCGAAGCAGCGAAGGTGTTGGGCGGCGCGAAGAATCCGATAATCCTCGCCGGTGGCGGCACACTGCGCTCCGGTGCGTACGCCGAGCTGCGCGAACTCGCCGAAGCGCTGCGGGCGCCTGTCGTGTCCACCTTCGGTGGCAAGGGCGTGTTCGCCTGGGATCACCCGCTCTCCGCGCGGTCGTGGCTGGAGGATTGGCACACCACGGAATTCCTCGCCGACGCAGACGTGCTCCTGGTGCTCGGTTCCGGGCTCGGCGAGCTGTCCAGCAACTATCGGGAGTTCGCCCCACGCGGCCGGCTCGTTCAGGTCGAAGCCGAACTCGGGAAGCTGGAGTCCAACTATCCGGCGCTCGCACTGCACGCCGACGTCCGGGCGACGTTGCGGGCACTCCTGCCGCAGCTTCCTGCGCGTCCCACGGACGGCCGCGCCGAGGCTGCCGTGAAGGATCTTCTCGCCCGCGTCGAGTCCAGATTGGACGGGCAGCCGTTAGCCGCCGAGCGGAAACTGATCGAGGACGTGCGCGCGGCGCTCCCTGAAGGCACACAGTCCTTCTGGGACATGACGATCGCGGCGTACTGGGCGTGGTCGGCGTGGAACCCCGACGGCCTGCCGATCCACACCGCGCAGGGTGCAGGCGGGCTCGGTTACGGACTCCCCGGCGCGCTCGGGGCCGCAGCAGCCGGCGTACGCGCGCTCGCCGTCTCTGGGGACGGCGGAGCAATGTACGGCCTGTCGGAGCTGGCAACCGCCGTACAACACCGTCTCGACGTCACGTGGCTGCTGATCGACGACGGTGGCTACGGCATCCTTCGCGAGTATCTGACCGACGCATTCGGCGAAACCACTGCGACAGAGCTGGCCAGGCCGGACTTCGTCACGCTCGCGGAGTCGTTCGGCGTCCCGGCCCGACGCTCGTCGCTCGACACCGTACGCGGTGATCTCGCCGAAGCCGTGCGTACGCCGGGGCCGTCCGTCGTCGTGCTGCCGGCGGTTCTGAAGATGTTCGCCCCCACTCATCTGAAGCACCCGTGATCCGCAACTTCATCGACGGCGCGCGCCAGCCGGCGCGCCAGGGACGCTTGAGCTGACCGATCCGGCAACCGGTGCGATCGTGGGCCACAGCGTCCTCTCCGGACAGTCTGAAGTGGACGCTGTACTGTACGCTGCGTCGCTGGCTTTCAGCTGACACCGACCGTCGTGTCCGGGCTGCGCCAGGACGACGAGCTGGTGCAGGAAGAAGTCTTCGCACCCGTGGTGACCGTACAGCCGTTCACCGACGAGACCGAAGCGCTCGAAATGGCCAACGGCGTCCCGTACGGCCTGGCTTCTTCGGTCTGGACCAACGACGTCGCCCGCGTACATCGCCTTTCACGCGCGGCAAGGACCTCTCGGCGTACTCCTTCGCCGAGTACACCCGCGTGAAGCACGTGATGACGCGCTTCGCATGAGGGGCGAAGATTCCACCTTCGCCCCCAAAAACAGGTCAGGTACGGGGCTGCTCGTCCGCCGTCTCGGACACGTCGCTGCCCAGGCGGCCGGAGGCCCACTCAGTGATCCGGCGGGCCACGTCCTGCGCGGTCAGGCCCACCCGGTCCAGCACCTCGTCTCGCGATCCGTGCTCGTGGAACGACTGTGGCACCGCCAGGTCACGCAGCGGGACGTCGCAGTCCGCGTCGCGCAAGACCGCGGCCAGCGCGGAACCGAAGCCGCCGTGGCGTCCGCTGTCCTCCACCGTCACCACGAGCTTGTGCTGCTCGGCCAGCGCGACCAGCTCCGCGGGCACCGGGACCACCCAGCGCGGGTCCGCCACCGTGACGCCGATGCCCTGATCGGCCAGCCGGCCCGAAGCCTCCAGCGCGAGCTTCGCGAACGCGCCCACGGCGACCAGCAGCACGTCTGCCGAGCCCTGCGGACGACGCAGGAGGTCGACCGTGCCCAGACGCTCCACAGCGGGTACGTCCGGGCCGACGCTGCCCTTCGAGAAGCGCAGCGCGGTCGGGCCGTCCTGCACCGCGACCGCTTCGCGCAGCTCCTCGCGCAGCGTGCCCGGGTCACGCGGAGCGGCCACCCGCATCCCGGGCACCATGCCCAGCAGCGACAGGTCCCACATCCCGTGGTGGCTCGGGCCGTCCGGGCCGGTGATGCCCGCCCGGTCCAGCACCAGGGTGACCGGCTGGCGGTGCAGGGCCACGTCCATCAGCACCTGGTCGAACGCACGGTTGAGGAACGTCGAGTACACCGCCACCACCGGGTGGTAGCCGCCCATCGCGAGCCCGGCCGCCGAGGTCACCGCGTGCTGCTCGGCGATGCCCACGTCGAACCAGCGGTCCGGGAACCGCTCGGCGAACTTCTCCAGCCCGGTCGAGCGCAGCATCGCCGCGGTGATCGCCACCACGTCCTCGCGCTCCGCGCCGATCTTCACCAGCTCTTCGCCGAACACCCCGGTCCAGCTCGGGCCCTTCACCGGCGGCAGGCCGGTCTCCGGATCGATCGGATCGGTCTGGTGCATCTGGTCGGCCTGGTGGTTCACCGCGGGCGCGTACCCGTGGCCCTTCTCGGTGACCACGTGCACGATCACCGCGCCGCCGAAGGCCCGCGCGCTCTGGAACGCCTTCTCCAGCGCGGCCAGGTCGTGCCCGTCCACCGGACCGAGGTACTTCAGGCCCAGATCGGAGAACATCACCTGCGGGCTCAGCGCGTCCTTGATGCCGGCCTTCGCGGCGTGCAGCGCGGCGTAGAGCGGCTTGCCCACCACCGGCGTGCTGCGCAGGATCTCGCGGCCGCCGTCGAGCAGCCGCTCGTAGCCGGGCTGCAGCCGCAGCGCGGCCAGATGGTCGGCCATCCCGCCGATGGTCGGCGAGTAGGACCGGCCGTTGTCGTTGACCACGATGACCAGCGGGCGGTCCTTGTGCGCGGCGATGTTGTTCAGCGCCTCCCAGCACATCCCGCCGGTCAGCGCCCCGTCGCCGACCACCGCGATCGCGTGCCGGCGCGGCCCGCCGGCCAGCTCGAAGGCCTTCGCCAGCCCGTCCACATAGGACAGTGCGGTGGAGGCGTGGCTGTTCTCCACCAGGTCGTGCTCGCTCTCGCCGCGGCACGGGTAGCCGGTCGGCCCGCCCTGCTGGCGCAGCCGGTCGAAGCCGGGGTGCCGGCCGGTCACGATCTTGTGCACGTAGGACTGGTGCCCGACGTCCCAGATGATCGCGTCCCGCGGCGAGTCGAACACCCGGTGCAGGGCCAGGGTCAGCTCCACCACCCCGAGGTTCGGCCCGAGGTGCCCGCCGGAGCGGCGCACCTTGTCGACGAGAAAGTCCCTGATCTCGGCCGCCAGCTCGCCGAGGTCCTCGACGCTCAGGCGCTTCAGGTCCGCCGGTCCCCGCACCGAGTCCAGCATCGTCACAGCTCCACCTCGTCCGTTCCCGCTCGCTGTCCGCTTCGTCCGCCGGTTCCGGCCAGTCTACGGACGCCCGCCAGCACCGCCGCGGCCACGGCGGCACGAGTCACAACGTCCCACGTAAGAGCAACTGCACGACCGGGCGAATTGTAACCTCGCCCGGCCAGCGCGCGGTCACCCCGCGTCGCCGAGATACTCCCCTTCGATCACCCGGTACGAGAGGATCCCATGGTGGAGGTGCCCATCGGCGGCGAACGGGTGGATGCGCGCGCAGGCGGGCGAAGCGAGATCCGCCGTCCGGCGGAGGGCGCTCTGGTCCGCGCGGCGGCCCGGCCCGTGGCGAACCGGCCGCCCGGCCGGGGACCCCCCGGGCAGTTCGCTCCGGAATCCGCGAACCCCGATCCCCACCGGAAGGAACCGTGCCGTTGAGCGACTCCGGCGACCGTGAACTGAACGAGTTCGGCTACACCAACCAGCTCAGGAGAACCCTCGGCGGCTTCCACACCTTCGCCGCCGGGATCAGCTACATCTCGGTGCTCACCGGCGTCTTCCAGCTGTCCTACCTCGGTCTTTCCGAGGGCGGGCCGGCGTACTGGTGGTCCTGGCCCGCGGTCTTCGCCGGTCAGCTGATGGTGGCGCTGTGCTTCGCCGAACTGGCCGCGCACTATCCGGTGGCGGGCTCGGTCTACAACTGGGCGAAGAAGCTCAGCAACCCGCATCTGGCCTGGATGGCGGGCTGGATGATGCTGCTCGCCTCGATCGTCTCGATCTCCGCGACCGCGCTGGCGTACCAGCGCACGCTGCCGCAGATCTCGTCGTTCTTCCAGTTCATCGGTGACGGCACGGGCACCAGCGACGCGGCCAACGGCGTGCTGCTGGCCGCTCTGCTGATCGTGTTCACGACGCTGGTCAACGCGTTCGGCGTCAAGCTGATGGCCCGGATCAACAGCGCCGGAGTGTTCGTGGAGCTGCTGTTCGCGGTGCTGCTGGTGGTGTTCCTGGCCTTCCACCTCGTGCGCGGGCCGGGTGTGGTGACCGAGACCAACGGCACCGGCGCCGGGCACGCGGGCGGCTACCTCGGCGCGTTCCTCATCGCGGGCATCGCCTCCTCGTACGTGATGTACGGCTTCGACACCGCGGCGTCGCTCGGCGAGGAATCGCTGAACCCGCACCGCAACGCGCCGAAGGCGATCATGCGCGCGCTGATCGCCTCGTTCCTGCTGGGCGGGCTGATCATCCTGTTCGCGCTGATGGCGGTCGGCGACATCCACGCACCCGAACTCGGCACGGCCGGCCTCCAGTACGTGCTCACCGACGCGCTCGGTCCGGCGGTCGGCCGGATGTTCCTGTTCGTGGTGTTCATCGCGATCACCGTGTGCGTGCTGGCGGTGCACACCGCGGCGATCCGGATCGCCTTCGCGATGGCACGGGACAACGCGCTGCCCTGCGGTTCGAAACTGGCCCGGGTCACCGAGAAGACCGGCACCCCGGTGCTGCCCGCGATCGTGATCGGCGTGCTCGCGGTCGCGCTGCTGCTGGTCAACATCGACTCGACGCAGATCTTCTCCGCCGTGACCAGCCTGGCGATCATCCTGATCTACCTGTCCTACCTGCTGGTGACGGTGCCCATGCTGGTCCGCAGGCTGCGCGGCGGCTGGCCACGCGAGGACGCCCCGCCGGGCCGGTTCTCCCTCGGCCGCTGGGGCCTGCCGGTGAACGTGCTCGCCGTGCTCTGGGGCGGCGTGATGACGATCAACCTGGCCTGGCCCCGCAACGAGATCTACAACGCGTCCCCGCCCTATCACTGGTACCTGCAGTGGATCTCGGTGCTGTTCGTCGGCGTGTTCGCGGCCGGAGGCTTCGCCTACTACTGGTTCGTGCAACGGCACCGGATCGGAGTGCTGGCCGATCACGCCGCCCCGGCCGCGGGCGGGCCGGAAGAGGGTTCCCGGTAAGGACAGACCGTCCTGTCCCGGGGGCAGGACGGTCTCCTCGGCGAAGCCGGTCAGCCGGACCGAGGGGTCACGGCTCCGGCACCGTCGCAGCTGCCAGTGCCCGCCGGCGGATCCGTTCGAGCGCTGTGTCCTTTTCGGACGCCCCGGCACGCGGCTGCGGGCCGCCGAAGGCCTGGCAGTCGATCTGCGTGCCGAACCCGGTCGCCCGCGGATCGAAACCGGCCAGGTCGTGGTACTTGCCCAGCTCACCGAGGCGGCTCGTGCCCACCTGCTCGGGCAACTTCATCCCCGGCCCGCCGGGGATGAAGCACCAGCACCCCGCGCCGGTCCGCCGGATCGGAAGCCGGGATCGACCGCCCGCCCGGCTGGGCGTAGTCGACCGGCACGGTCACCGAGGCGCATTCGGCGCTCGTGCCGGCCAGGAAGGAGCCGGCTGCGCGCGCGGAGTCCATTTCAGCGGCGCGCCCTCCGCAGGCGCCGCGAACCCCAGACTCGTCATCCCCATGACCACACTCGCCAGCGCCATGTTCCTGAGTAAGGCCATGTCACCCCTCCTCGAACGGGATCGGCCGCGCGGCAACGGATCGTGCAGCCTTCCTCCGGACAGTCGGGATGCCCCCCAGCTCGTTTATGAGCACGGTCACAGCGGGTTCACTCCCGAGGGTTGAAAGTCAGGCAAACCTTACCTAATATCCGCGCATGCCCGCTTGGAGATCGGCCGACGCCGCCCGTCCCCCGCTGCCCCGCGCAGGCCTCGGACGGCGGGATTTCCTGCGGGCCGCGACGGCGTTGTCGGCCACCGCCACGCTCGCCGCCTGCAGCGGCCGCTCCGGGGCTCCCGAAGGCGAGGCCGGTCCGGGCTACCCGGTCGACGTGCGCGGAGTTCAGGGCACCGCGACCGTGCCCCGGCGGCCGGAGCGGGTCGTTTCGGTGGGCCAGTACCGCGATACCGACGCAGCCGTGGCGCTCGGGGTGGCCCCGCTGCTCACCCCGGATCTGAGCAAGTTCCTGCCGGGCGGGCTCTCGCCGTGGCTCAAGGCCCGTGCCGGGGACCGCCTGCCGGAGCTGTTCGCCGACGTGGAGCTGCCGTTCGAACGGATCGCCGCGGCACGCCCGGACCTCATCCTCGGCACCGACCGGTCGACTCTGGCCCGCGATTACCGCACGCGCAGCGGAATCGCGCCCACGATCTCGCCCGCGGCGGGCTACAACAAGGACACCTGGCAGGTCACCACCCGCCGGATCGGCGCCGCGCTCGGCCGGTCCGCCGACGCCGAACGGCTCGTCACCGACGTGGAACACCGGATCACCGCGGCGAAACAGGCCCATCCCGGGTTCGCCGGCCGGACCTTCACCATCGGCCCGGTGGTCGCGGACGGCACGGTCACCACCATCAGCAGCGCACAGGACTCGTCCGCGCTGTTCCTGGGGCAGCTGGGACTCGTGCTGTCGCCGAAGGTCACCGCGCTGCCGCAGACCTCGATTCCCGGCCGCTCGCAGATCAGCCCGGAAAGGCTCGACCTGCTCGATGCCGACGTGCTCGTCCTGACGTACGCCACGCCGGAGAGCCGCAAGCGTCTGGAGGCCGAACCGCTGTTCCAGCGCATCCCTGCCGTGCAACGCGGCGCGTACGTGCCGCTGGAGATGACCACGGCGATCGCGCTCGCCTTCCCGACCGCGCTGAGCGTGCCGTACGGGCTGCAGGAGTGCGTACCGAAGCTCGCCGCCGCACTCGCCCGCTGACGCGCTATTGCAGCAGCGCCACGCATTCCACGTGGTGCGTCATCGGGAACGCGTCGAAGGCACGTAGCTCGGTGAGCGAGTAGCCGTGCTCGGCGAAGTACGCCACATCCCGGGCGAGCGCTGCCGGATCACAGGCCACGTACACGATCCGGTCCGGTTCGCCCTCGGCCACCGCGTCCGCGACCGCCCGGCCGGCGCCCTTGCGTGGTGGATCGAGCACGACCACGTCCACCGGCTTCGGCGCGTCCGCGAGCACGTGCTCCACACGGCCGGCCCGCCACCGCACCTGCGGCAGATCGGCGAGGTTCCGCTCGCCGTCGGACACCGCGCGGCGGCTCGATTCCACCGCGTACACAAGGCCTTCCGGCCCGGCCTGCTCGGCGAGCACCGAGGCGAACAACCCGACACCGGCGTAGAGATCCCACGCCACCCCGCCTTGCGGCACCTCGGCCCACTTCGCGACCAGCCGCGCGAAGGTGTCCGCGGCGAGCGGATGCCCCTGCCAGAAGCCGTGGGCATCCAGTCGCCAGTCGCGATCCGCGGCATGCTGGACGGCCTCGCCACCGGACAGCTGACGGCCACGGGTGCGTCCGTGCACTGTGGACAGTTCACGCACGTGCACCCGGCTGTCGCCGTCGCTGGTCACTTCCAGCTCCGTACCCGGCTTCCACCGCCTCGACAGCGGCTGCGCCAGCGCGCCCGGCACCGTGATCGGGCAGTCGTCCAACGGAATCACGCGATGACTGTGGTGCGCACGCAAGCCTGCGCGGCCGTCTCGCCCGGCCACCAGCCGCACCCGCGTACGCCAGCCGAGCGGGCCGCCGTCCAGCGGTTCCACGACCACTTCGCGGGAGAGGCCGGCCAGCCGCTGCAGCTGCTCGGCCACCACGGCCGCCTTCAGCTCCCGCTGGTAGCCCGGATCCGCGTGCTGCCAATCACAGCCGCCGCACCCGCCCGGCGCGGCCAGCGGGCAGGGCGGGGTGACCCGATGCGCCGACGCCGCGAGGACCTCGACCGCGTCGGCCCGGCAGAACGCACCGCCCTTGTCCTCGGTCACCTCTGCCCGCACGCGCTCGCCGGGCAGCCCGTGCCGGACGAACACCACCCGTCCGTCCACTCGGGACACACAGTGCCCGCCGTGCGCCACCGGTCCGATCTCCAGCTCCAGAGTCCGGCCCAGCCAGTTCTCGCTCATTCCGCGCTTTCTTTGTCGGTTCCGGCAGAGTTCGTTCCGCCCTTGTTCGATCCCGCGGCGTTCGATCCCGCGGGCGGGCGCGGGCCGCCTGGCCCGAACCCGCGCCGCACGTCACCGGCGGCCGGGCGCGTTCGCCGCGCGCGGGCCACGGCCTTCGCCGAGGATTCCAGCTGCCACGGCACGCTGGCCACCACCACGCTGGGCTGGAACAGCAGCCGCCCCTTGAGCCGCAACGCACTCTGGTTGTGCAGCACCTGCTCCCACCAGTGCCCCACCACGTACTCCGGGATGAACACGGTGACCACGTCGCGCGGGTTCGCGCCGCGGACCCGCTTCACATACTCCAGCACCGGTTTCGTGATCTCCCGGTATGGCGACTCGACCACCTTGAGCGGCACCTTGAACTTGTGCTCCTCCCATTCCTGGGTGAGCCGCCGGGTGTCCGCGTCGTCCACGTTGACGGTGACCGCTTCGAGCACGTCCGGGCGCATCGCCTTGGCGTAGGCCAGCGCCCGCAGCGTCGGCCGGTGCAACTTGGACACCAGCACGATCGCGTGATTGCGCGAGGGCAGCACGGTCGGGGTGTCGTCGAGTTCCTTGAGCTCCTCGGCCACCCGGTCGTAGTGCTTGCGGATCGCGGTCATCAGCACGAAGATCGCCACCATCGCGGCGATCGCGATCCACGCGCCGAGCAGGAACTTGGTGATCAGCACGATCACCAGCACGGTACCGGTCATGGTCAGGCCGATCGCGTTCACCGTCTGCGAACGCCGCATCCGCCGCCGCACGGCGGGGTCGGTCTCCTTGGCCAGCAACCGGTTCCAGTGCCGGAGCATGCCCGTCTGGCTCACCGTGAAGGACACGAACACGCCCACGATGTAGAGCTGGATCAGCCGGGTCACCTCGGCGTCGAAGGCGATGATCAGCACCAGCGCGAACGCCGCCAGGAACAGGATGCCGTTGGAGAAGGCCAGCCGGTCCCCGCGGGTGTGCAGCTGCCGCGGCAGGTACCGGTCCTGGGCGAGGATCGAGCCGAGCACCGGGAACCCGTTGAACGCGGTGTTCGCGGCCAGCAGCAGGATGATGCCGGTGGAGAAGGAGATGTAGTAGAACGCGGGCGGGAAGTCCGCGAACACCGCGTGCGCGATCTGCGCCACAATGGTCTTCTGCTCGTACCCGGCGGGCGCGCCCTGCAGCTGCTGCGCCGGGTTGTCCGCGAAGTTGACCCGGGTGATCACCGCGAGGGTGATGATGCCGACCAGCATGGTCACCGCGAGCACGCCCATCAGCAGCAGCGTGGTGGCCGCGTTCTTGGATTTCGGCTTGCGGAAGGCGGGCACGCCGTTGCTGATCGCCTCGACCCCGGTCAGCGCGGCGGCGCCGGAGGAGAACGCGCGCAGGATCAGGAAGACGAACGCGAACCCGGTCCAGTCGCCCTCCGAGTGCAGCTGGAAGCCCGCGCTCTCGGCCCGCATCTCGGTGCCGGTGGCCGTCTCCACCAGACCCCAGACCACCATCACCAGGATGCCCAGGATGAACCCGTAGGTGGGAATCGCGAACGCTTTGCCCGATTCGCGCACCCCGCGCAGATTCAGCGCGCTGAGCACGGCGACGATCACCACCGCCGCGAGCACCTTGTGCTCGGCCACCCAGGGGATCGCCGAGCCGATGTTGGCCACCCCGGAGGAGGTCGACACCGCGACCGTGAGCACGTAGTCCACCAGCAGCGCGCTCGCCACGGTCAGGCCGAACCTGCCGCCCAGGTTGGTCCCGGCGACCTCGTAGTCGCCGCCCCCGCTCGGATAGGCGTGCACGTTCTGGCGGTAGGAGGCGACCACCGTCAGCATGACCAGCGCGACAGCCACCCCGATCCACGGCGCGAACGCGTACGCGGACAGGCCGGCGAAGCTCAGGGTCAGGAAGATCTCCTCCGGCGCGTACGCCACGCTGGACAGCGCGTCGGAGGCGAAGATCGGCAGGGCGATGCGCTTCGGCAGCAGGGTGTGGGCCAGCCGGTCGCTGCGGAACGGGCGCCCGAGGACCAGCCGCTTCAGCACAGTCGGGAACTTCGACACAGTCAGGAATCTACAGCGGAGCGGCGCCTGCCGATTTCAGGGCGGCGGAGGGGAGGACGGTGGACTCCCCCGGCCCCGGGCAGGGTAGGTTCGGCGCTGGTGTCAGAGGGTACCCGGAACGCGGGTCATCCATACCCCGCAAGGAGGCTGAGCGTGCACGTGGTGATCATGGGATGCGGCCGGGTCGGCGCCTCCCTGGCCGCGGCGCTGGAGCGGCTCGGCCACGACGTGGCCGTCATCGACAAGAACCAGCAGGCCTTCCGCAGGCTCGGCAGCGACTTCCACGGCGAGCAGGTGGTCGGGATCGGGTTCGACCGGCAGGTGCTCATCCAGGCGGGCATCGAGCGGGCCGGCGCGTTCGCCGCGGTGTCCAGCGGCGACAACTCCAACATCATCTCCGCCCGGGTGGCACGCGAGAACTTCGGTGTGGAGCACGTGGTCGCGCGGATCTACGACCACAAACGGGCCGCGGTGTACGAGCGGCTCGGCATCCCGACGGTGGCCACCGTGCCGTGGACCACCGACCGGTTCCTGCGCACCCTGCTGCCCGACGGCGTGGCCTCGGCCTGGCGCGATCCCTCCGGCAACGTGGCGCTGCTGCAGCTGCCGCTGCACGAGGGCTGGGTGGGCCACAGCGTGCAGACGCTGCAGGAGGCGACCGGTGCCCGGGTGGCGTTCATCATGCGCTTCGGCACCGGCGTGCTGCCCGACGGAAAGACCGTGGTGCAGGCCGACGACGTGGTCTGGGTGGCGGCGCGATCGGGCACCGTCGGCGATGTGACGAGCGTGGCCGCTCGGGCCCCGGAGGAGGAGAACTGATGCGGGTCGCGATCGCCGGCGCGGGCGCCGTCGGGCAGTCCATCGCCACGGAGCTGATCGACGGCAATCACCAGGTGATGCTGATCGAGCGGGAGGCGGGTCAGTTCGAGCCGGAGTCGGTGCCCCAGGCCGACTGGGTGCTCGGCGACGCCTGCGAGGTGTCCATCCTGGAGGAGTCCGGGATCGAGCAGTGCGACGTGGTGATCGCCGCGACCGGGGACGACAAGGCCAACCTCGTGGTGTCCCTGCTGGCGAAGACCGAGTTCGCGGTCCGCCGGGTGGTGGCGCGGGTGAACAGCCCAGGCAACGAGTGGCTGTTCACCGATGCGTGGGGCGTGGACGTGGCGGTGTCCACGCCGAGGATGCTCGCCGCGATGGTCGAGGAGGCGGTGAGCGTCGGCGATCTGGTGCGGCTGATGACCTTCCGGCAGAGCCAGGCGAACCTGGTGGAGCTGACCCTGCCCGCGGAGACGCCGCTGGCCGGACGTCCGGTGAGCGAGCTGGCCCTGCCGCGGGACGCGGCGCTGGTCACCATCCTGCGCGGGGACCGGGTCATCGTGCCGCAGCCGGAGGACCCGCTGGAGCCCGGCGACGAGCTGCTGTTCGTGGCGACCTCGGACGTCGAACCGGAGATCCGCTCCGCCCTCGGCTACTGAGCTTCCCCGAAAAGGGAATCAGGCGGGGATCAGGCCTCGGGGGTGGGCGATTGGGCGTATTTGCGGCGCAGGCGGGTTTCGGCCTCGGCGTCGGTCTCCGGGGTGGGCGCGGTCTCGGCGAGGGCCTTGAGCCGCTTGTCCGAACGACGCACCGCCCAGACGAGGACGAGCAGGCCCAGCGCGTAGAGCGGGTAGCCCATCGCGATCTTGGCGAAGGCCAGCCAGCCGGTGTAGTCGCTGTCGTAGAGCCAGCGCTGCACCACGAACCGGGCCGCGAAGACCAGCGCCAGCGCCAGCGTGGCGATGTCGTAGCCGCGGATCGAGACCTTGTCCTTGCGCCAGGCGGTGCCCTTGCCGTTCAGCGCGTTCCAGGCCACCCCGGCCAGCGGCCAGCGCGCCAGGATGGAGGCCACGAACACCCCGCAGTAGAGCAGGCTGGTCCAGATGCCGAAGAGGAAGAACCCCTTCGCCGAGCCGGTGCGGTAGGCGATGAAGGCCGCGATCGCCACCCCGAAGAACCCGGAGATGGCCGGCTGCAGCGGCTCCTTGCGCACCATCCGCAGCACGGTGATGGCCACCGCGCCGCCGAGCGAGCCCCAGATCGCCACGGTCAGCCCGAACAGGGAGTTGAGCAGGACGAAGAAGATCACCGGCAGCGAGGAGTAGAACAGGCCGGCGGTCCCGCCCATCTGGTCCAGCATGGTCGGCTTGGCGTCCGGTTCCTTCGCATCGCCGGCCGCCGCGGAGGAGGGAGCCCCGGTGCCGGGCACGTCGGTTTCCGGCATCCCGGCGCCCGGCGCCTCGGCTCCGGGCGCGGCGGACGGGGTCGCGTCAACGCCGGGCACGGGCCGGCGGTCGTGCGGGGCAGGTTCAGTCACGAGAGTCGATCACCCTACGGGGCTCTGGAGTTCGTAGTACGGGTTGTAGAGCACCTTCTGCCCATCCCGTTCGGCCATCCGGCCGCGGACCTTGACGGTGCGACCGGGCTCGATGCCGGGAATCCGGCGTCGGCCGAGCCAGATTAGCGTCACACCCTGAGTGCCGTCGAACAGCTCCGCCTGAAGGGTCGCCGCGCCGTCGGTCGGGCACAGCTCCACACTGCGCAATCTGCCGAGAACGGTCACCTCTTCGCCGGAGCGGCAGTCGCACGCCCGCTGCGCGCCTTCGGCCCCGGACCGTTCGGACATCTCGTCGGCGTCGAGGTCCTCGACGTCACTGGTCAGCTTGCGAACCAGCCGGCTGAAGTAGCCGCCGTCCTTGGCGGACATGGTGTGCTCCTGTGCTCCGGGGCCGCCGACATCCCGCGGCCCGTGCGTCTCCAGCGTAGCTGTGGTCCAGGCAAGCGAAACCGGTTTGCGGCAAGATCGCAACGTGACGTCCGCGATCCCGGTTCCGGCCGCCGTTCTGCTGCCCGGCACCGGCTCCGACGAGGTGTTCGTCCGCGCGGTGTTCGGCGGCCCGCTGGCCGCTCTCGGCGTGCCGTTGTACACCCCCGCCCCGGTCCCCGGCTCCGGGCTCGCGGAGGGCTTCCTCACGGCGCTGGACCGACTCTCCGCGCAGCACGGCCCGGTGCTGGCCGGCGGGATCTCCTTCGGCGCGCATCTGGCCGCGGAGTGGGCGGTCGCGCATCCGGGCCGATGCGCGGGCCTGCTCGCCGCTCTCCCGGCCTGGCACGGCGAACCCGGCCAGGCACCCGCCGCGCGGTCTGCGACGCTCACCGCGGATCTGGTGGCCGCCCACGGCGTGGCCGCCGCGCTGACCCAAGCCGAAGCGAGCAGCCCGCCGTGGCTCGCCGCGGAGCTGGGCCGGGCGTGGCCGAGGCACGGGTCCGGGCTGGCGGCCGGGCTCCGCGTCGCAGCCCGCAGGCCCGCGCCCACCCTCGAAGCGTTGCGTGGGCTGGCCGTGCCCGCCGGGATCGGGGCGTGCACCGACGACCCGATCCACCCGGCAGACGTGGCCCGCGAGTGGGCCGGAGCGCTC
Organism: Amycolatopsis panacis; assembly: GCF_003600245.1. NCBI lineage: Bacteria > Bacillati > Actinomycetota > Actinomycetes > Pseudonocardiales > Pseudonocardiaceae > Amycolatopsis > Amycolatopsis panacis. The sequence goes on along the minus strand of NZ_QZFV01000080.1, from coordinate 19,971 downwards.
CCGCGCGCGCAGTACGTGGAGACCACGCTGGCCGCGCTCGGCGCGGACCCCGAATCCCTGGGCCGAGCCACCGTGCTGGCCTATTTGCGCGCGCGGTGACGCATCAGCCCTGCTGTTCGGCGATGTGCTGCGCGACCGCCTCGGGCAGCGTGATCGGCAGCGGGGTACGCACCGGCATCGGCGAGTCCCCGCGGTCCACAACGGTGCGGCGCACGATGGCCCGCAGCACCTCCGGGGCCTGCGCCGCTGCGGACTGCGGCCCGGCGATCACGCCGCGCAGCATCCAGCGCGGGCCGTCCACGCCGACGAACCGCAGCGCGACGTCGCCGATGATGGCCGACAGCTCCATGCCCCACTCGCCGCGGCCGACGTTGACCTTCGCCCCGTCCGCGCGCAGCTGATCGCCCAGCTCCGCGCTCACCTCGCGCCACAGCCCGCCGGACCGCGGCGCGGCGTACCCGCTCACCGTGATCTGGCCGTGCTCGGTCACGATGTGCACCGCGCGCACCCCGCCCGCGTCGGGGTCCATCTCGACCTGGACCTGCGAACCGTCCGGCACCGGCACCTTCACCGAGCCGAGGTCGATCCGCGGGATGCCGTCGTCCTCGGCGTCGGCGACGTCGAACGGCCCGTCCGAGGTCTCCGACAACCGGTCACCGGGTTCGACCGCGTCGTCCGCGCCGGTCTCCTCCGGCTCGGTCCCGGGGCCGCGCCCGTTGCCACCGGACCCGCGCTTGCGTCCGAAAATCCCCACTAGCTCTCCGTTCCTTCCCCGGCCTGCTCCGTGTCGGGGACCAGTGTGGCGTGCCCGCCGGTCGAGCCGTAGCCGCCCGCGCCGCGTTCGGTGCCGTCCAGCTCGGCGACTTCGACGAACTCCACCTGCGCCACCTGCTGCACCACCAGCTGCGCGATCCGGTCGCCGCGGGCGAGCACCAGCTTCTCCCGCGGATCGTGGTTGATCAGGCAGACCCGGATCTCGCCGCGATACCCGGCATCGATCGTGCCGGGCGTGTTCACCACCGACAGCCCGGCGCGCGCGGCGAGCCCGGAGCGAGGATGCACGAACCCGGCGTACCCGGGCGGCAGCGCGATCGCCACCCCGGTGCCGACGACCCCGCGCTCGCCGGGTCCGAGCACGATATCCGAGGTGGTGACGAGATCGGCGCCGGCATCGCCCGGCCGCGCGTAGGCGGGCGGCGGGACATCCGGATCGAGCCGTTGGAGGAGTACCTGAACGCTGGACACGGGCGGCGAGACTACCCTGGCCGCGTGGCTGATCGCTTGAACACCGCCGGGCCCGGCGTCCTCCGGCACTCCGAACGGCTGTACGTGCCGTGGTGGGGATGGCTCCTGCCGATGCTCGGAGCGGTCCTGCTCGGCGTCGAAATCCACCTGGGCTACCCGGCGGTGCCGGTGTGGATCCCGCTGCCGGTGGCCGTGCTGGTGATGGCGGCGCTGCTGCTGTCGCTGGGCCGCTCCCGGGTCCGGGTGAGCGGCGGCGCCGAACCGGAGCTATGGGTGGGCGAGGCCCACCTGCCCCTGCGCTTCGCCGGCGAGATCGAAGTGCTAACCGGCGACGCCAAGCGGCACGCCCTCGGCCGCGACGGCGATCCCTCGGCATTCGTGCTGCACCGCGGCTGGGTGGGCCCGGCGGTGCGGATCCGGCTGACCGACCCGGCCGACCCGACCCCGTACTGGCTGTTCAGCACCCGTCACCCGCAGCGCGTCGCGGACCTGCTGCGCGAAGCCGGCTGAGCCGCGCTCGCGGACACGACGATGAAAGGGACCGGCCCGGCGGGCCGGTCCCTTTCGTTCTGGTTCGTGCGACCTGCGTTCCCCCGCTGCCGCGACTGTGGTTTCCCTGATCCCCGTTCCCCGGCCGGGGCCGGGCCTTCGAAGTCCGCCCGCGCGGGACGGCTCAGGCGCAGTCGCGGCAGATCAGCCGCCCGCCGCTCTCCTCGGCGAGCCGGCTGCGGTGGTGCACCAGGAAGCACACGGAGCAGGTGAACTCGTCGGCCTGTTTCGGCACGACCTTCACCGTCATGTCCTCGCCCGAGAGCCCGGACAGGTCCGCGCCGGGCAGTTCGAAGTTCTCCGCGCTCGCGTCCTCGTCGACGTCGACGACGCCGGACTGGTTCTCGTTGCGCCGGGCCTTCAGCTCCTCCAACGAGTCTTCGGCCAGCTCGTCGGCTTCGCTGCGGCGCGGCGCGTCGTAGTCGGTAGCCATGGTGTCCCTCACCCCTGCGAATCTGCTTGTCGTCCTACCCCGGTCCGGGCGGGACCCGGATCCGGTCGTGCCGCTGGTCAACGTTCCAGCGCCCCGGTTTGTGCCCGGCGCACGCAGTGACCGAGGTCTCAGCTGGCAGGGCCCGCTTTCCGCGGCCGGAGCCCGGGAAGGGTAGCTCACCGCCGGGCGCGCCCCGCACCGAGTCGGGCAATGCCCGTCACACGTCACCCGGCAGGGGGAATGCGCAGGTGAGACGCACATCCTCCGTTCGGGTTGCGGGCAAGTCACGAAGCGCACCCGGCCGCCGTGTCCGCTTGCCCCCTCGCGGCCGGTCGTGGTGCGATCGGCTGATTGGGGACGCGGGGGTTCCGGGGACGGCTGCTCGGGGCGCACGGCGGCGAAGGCGCCCCGCACCACCGGGTGCGGGAGGTAACGCCTAGGCTCACCGGCTACGACGGTTCCGGTGAGTACACCGTCGGCTACAGCGGGGCCGCGGGATCCCCGCTTCGGGGAAGGGGACGCGGCAGTGGCGTCGGGGAACGGCTCGGGCAACCGTGATGCGCGGCCCTATCGCAGGCACCGGCCATTGCCCGCGCTCATCGTGATCGGGGTGCTCGCGCTCGGCGCGGTGGTCGTCTGGGTCAACGCGGTGGTCGGCCGCGGCGATGTCGACGAGGCGGTGCGCTGCACGCCCGATCCCGCTCCGCCGCCGGGCGCGGTCTTCACCACCGTGCCGCACAACGGTCTCGACGACCGCTCCCCCATCCCGCCGGACAAGATCACGCTGAAGGTGCTCAACGCCAGCACCACCCGCGGCCAGGGCGGCATCGCCACCTCCGCGCTGCGCGAGCTGGGCTTCACCGGCATCGGCGACCCCGGCAACGACCCGGCCTACCCCAAGGGCGACGCGCAGTGCCGCGGCCAGATCCGCTACGGCGACAACGGCGCCGCCGCCGCCCGCACGGTGAGCCTGGTGGCCCCGTGCGCGGAGCTGGTCCACGACAACCGCCGGGACGCCAGCGTCGATCTGGCCACCGGCAAGCTCTTCACCGACATCCAGCCACGCGCCGAGGCCCGCACCGTGCTCAAGCAGCTCTCCGACTGGTCCCACGCCCACCAGGGCAGTGGTGGCGGCAGCGAGCAGTCGTGGGGGGGGGGCGCGCCGATGGTCGATCAGACCCTGCTCGCCGCCGCCCGCGACGTCACCTGCTGAACCTGCCGAATCCTGCCGAGCCGCCGTCAGATTCCGGCGGCGCCGTGCGCGGCCAGCCGCTCGCGCAGCTGCGCGGCGATCGGCGGGGCCGCGACGAACGTCATGTCCTCGCCCAGGTCCGGGGCGCTGCCCGGCAGCAGCACGGTCGCACCGGCCTCCTCGGCCACGAGCCCGCCCGCGGCCCAGTCCCACCGGTGCAGGCCGTGCTCGAAGTACGCGTCCAGCCAGCCCGCGGCGGTCGCGCACAAGTCCAGCGAGCCCGCGCCGCGGCGGCGGATGTCGCGGACCTCGCCGGCCAGCGCGGCCACGAGCGCAGCCTGGCGGACGCGGCGCTCACGCACGTACGCGAATCCGGTACCGACCAACGCGAGGTCGAGCCGCTCCGGTTCGGACACCGACAGCCGCCGCCCGTCGAGCCAGGCGCCCTCGCCGCGGGCGGCGGTCCAGCAGCGGCCGCTGACCGGTTCGATCACCGCGCCCGCCACCGAGACGCCGTCCACCTGCGCCGCGATCGACACCGCGAAATCGGGGAGGCCGTACAGGAAGTTCACGGTGCCGTCGATCGGATCGACGACCCAGGTCACCCCGCCGCTCGCGGCCGTGCCGCCGCCCTCCTCGCCGAGCACCGGTTCGCCCGGGCGCAGCACGGCCAGGCGGGCCCGCACCAGCTCCTCGGACTCCCGATCGGCCGCGGTGACCACATCGGTTTCCGCGGATTTCGTGTCCACCCTCAGGTCCCCGCCCGCGCGCAGGGATTCCCACGCGGACCGGACCAGCTCGGCGGCCTCGGCCGCGACCTGCTCGGCGATCTTCTTCAGCACCAACTCGTCAGCTCCCACGTCGGCCATGTCATCACATCCGGTTAAAGTCTCCGCAGCAGGCTTCTGAATCGTGCGAGAAGGGACCACGTCAGTGACGGCGACCCGAGGTTTCGGAATCGACATCGGCGGCAGCGGGATCAAGGGCGCGCTGGTCGATTTGGACCAGGGACAGCTGATCGGCGATCGGCACCGGATCGACACGCCGCAGCCGTCCACCCCCGACGCGGTGGCCGACGTGGTCGCGGAGATCGTCCGCGCCGCCGGGTGGGACGGGCCGGTCGGCGTGACGCTGCCCGCCGTGGTGAAGAAGGGCGTCGCGCACACCGCGGCCAACATCGACCACAAGTGGATCGGCACGGACGCCGACACGCTGTTCGCCGAACGGCTCGGCCTCGACGTCGCAGACGTCGCGATGCTCAACGACGCGGACGCGGCGGGCATGGCCGAGATCCGCTTCGGCGATCCGGCCGCGCGCACCGGCGTGTCCGCGCTGCTGACCTTCGGCACCGGCATCGGCAGCGCCGTGTTCCACGACGGCAAGCTCGTGCCCAACACCGAACTCGGCCATCTGGAGGTCGACGGACACGACGCGGAGAAGCGGGCCGCGGCCTCGGTGAAGGACAACGAGGGCCTCTCGTACCCGGATTGGGCCAAGCGGGTGCACCGCTACCTGACCGTGCTGGAGAACCTGATCTGGCCGGATCTGTTCCTGGTCGGCGGCGGGGTGAGCAAAAAGAGCGAGAAATGGGTGCCGCTGCTGGACGTGCGCACCCCTGTCGTGGTCGCATCACTGCAGAACAACGCGGGCATCGTCGGGGCCGCGGCGGCGGCCGTGGAGGGCATCGGGCACTGACCCCGGGGGCCGCCCCGCGTCTCGGAACGGTCACGAGCGGCAGGCCGGAGGGTGATCGCTTCGCGACGCACCGGGCCGACGTCGTTACAATGGAACGCAGCGCACGGCTGCGGGAGGGAAATCCGCAGGCCGGGGCGTGTTCCCCGAATGTGAGGCAGCCGAGGTGTCGACATCTCGGTTCGTCATGATCGACCGCTGCGAAAGGGCGTAAGTGGCAGCCGCAAGAACCGCAACCCGAAGCGGGACGAAGACAGCGACCGCAGCCGGCGAGCCGGCCGACGAGGCAGCCACCGGCGAGGCGAAGCCCGCGCCGCGCAAGACCGCCACCAAGTCGGCAGGTGCGAAGAAGACCGCGGCGAAGAAGGCTCCGGCCCGCAAGCCCGCCGGCAAGGCGGCGCCCAAGACCGAGGACGGCGAGCCGGACGGCCCCGGCGAGCCGGACGAGGCCGAGCTGGACAGCCCGGACCTGTCCGACCTCGAGGAGGTCGAGGTCGACGTGGTCGACGAGACGGTCAACGACGAGACCGAGGACGACTCGGACGACGAGGAGGAGGCCGAGGAGACCGGCACGCCCGCGGCGCGCCGTCGCGCCGCCGCCGCCGACAAGGGCAAGTCGTCGTCCTCTTCCTCGGACAACCCGGACTTCGTCTGGGACGAGGAGGAGTCCGAGGCCCTGCGCCAGGCGCGCAAGGACGCCGAGCTCACCGCCTCGGCCGACTCGGTGCGTGCCTACCTCAAGCAGATCGGCAAGGTCGCGCTGCTCAACGCCGAGGAGGAGGTGGAGCTGGCCAAGCGGATCGAGGCCGGGCTCTACGCCGCCGAGCGCGTGCGCACCGCCGAGGAGGAGGGCGAGAAGCTCCCCACCCAGATGCGCCGCGATCTCAAGTGGATCGTGCGCGACGGGGAGCGGGCCAAGAACCATCTGCTGGAGGCCAACCTCCGGCTGGTGGTCTCGCTGGCCAAGCGCTACACCGGCCGCGGCATGGCGTTCCTGGACCTGATCCAGGAGGGCAACCTCGGCCTGATCCGCGCGGTGGAGAAGTTCGACTACACCAAGGGCTACAAGTTCTCCACCTACGCCACCTGGTGGATCCGCCAGGCGATCACCCGGGCGATGGCCGACCAGGCCCGCACCATCCGCATCCCGGTGCACATGGTGGAGGTCATCAACAAGCTCGGCCGCATCCAGCGTGAGCTCCTGCAGGACCTCGGCCGCGAGCCGACGCCCGAGGAACTCGCCAAGGAGATGGACATCTCGCCGGAGAAGGTCCTGGAGATCCAGCAGTACGCGCGGGAGCCGATCTCGCTGGACCAGACCATCGGCGACGAGGGCGACTCGCAGCTCGGTGACTTCATCGAGGACAGCGAGGCCGTGGTGGCGGTGGACGCGGTGTCGTTCACGCTGCTGCAGGACCAGCTCCAGTCGGTGCTGCAGACGCTGTCCGAACGCGAGGCGGGCGTGGTCCGGCTGCGCTTCGGCCTCACCGACGGGCAGCCCCGCACCCTCGACGAGATCGGCCAGGTCTACGGGGTCACGCGCGAGCGGATCCGGCAGATCGAGTCGAAGACGATGTCGAAACTGCGACACCCTTCGCGCTCCCAGGTGCTGCGCGACTATCTGGACTAGACCACCCCGGACAGGTGCCGAGAACCCCGTCTGCCGCATACCGCGGCGACGGGGTTCTCGCGTTTCCGGGGTACTCACTTTCGGGCCGTGAAGGGACCCTTCACAGCCTCAGCGTCCAGGGTGTCGGCAAAGTTGGTCGGGGACCCGGCAGTGGGCGATGCGGAGGTGTGTGCGACCACCTCGTGGCGTGCGCCGGACCGGTTTCGGGTCTGTGAAGGGACCCTTCACAGACTCAGAGTCCGTGAAGGGACCCTTCACGGACCTCCACACCGACTTTGCCGGAACCCTGGCCTCAGCGTCCGTGAAGGGTCCCTTCACAGCCTTGAGAAGGCGCGCGTTCCGGGCGTTCCGGTGCGCGAGGGCGGAATGGCCGGAACCGTTCCGGAACCATGATCGCCGGTAAAGAGGCGCATACCGACCGAGAGATCTTCCACGGCGCTACGGCCGAAAGTCGGAGTTTTTCCGGCCGTGTACGAAAATCGTGATTATTTGGTTGCCTGGGAACGGAGATCGTAACGATCTTCGGCATTAGGCTGCGCCAACAACGAGCGTCCGCATTCGGAAGGCAGCACCGGCACGTGTTCTCGACGAAGACTTCCTCGCGCGAAAACCCCGCGGCGCGGGGCGGATCCGCCGGCCCTGGTGAATCGAGGGAACCGTGATCGGGTTCCTCGTCCGCCGGCTGGTCAACTACGCGGCTCTGTGCCTCGTGGCGACCTTCGCGGCGTTTTCCCTGGCATCACTGGCCTTCAGCCCGCTCGACGCGCTGAAGCTGCGCAATCCGCCCGCCCCGCAGTCCACGATCGACGCCAAGACCGCGGAGCTGTACCTGGATCAGCCTATCCCGCAACGGTTCCTGACCTGGCTGGGCGGAGTGTTCCAGGGCGACTTCGGCCGCACGATCGCCGATCAGCCGATCACCGACGAGCTGCTGCGCCGCGCCGGGGTGAGCCTGCGGCTGTTCCTGCTCGGGATCACCCTCGGCATCATCATCGGCGTGCTGGTCGGAGTCGTCAGCGCGATCCGCCAGTACAAGATCAGCGACTACCTGGCGACCACGTTCTCCTTCGTGGTGCTCTCCACCCCGGTCTTCGTGATCGCGACGATCCTGAAGGCCGGCGCCCAGTCGGTGAACGACACTCTCCTCGGCGGGTACCAGTTCTTCATCGTGCAGGGCGAATCCGGCGACGCCTCCGGCGGATTCGGGGACGTGGTGCTGGACCGGCTGCAGCACATCATCGTGCCCACGCTGGCGATCGTGCTGACCCAGGTGGCCTACTACAGCCGCTATCAGCGCTCGGCGATGCTCGATGTGCTCGGCTCGGACTTCCTGCGCACCGCGCAGGCCAAGGGCCTGACCCGGCGGCGCGCGCTGTTCAAGCACGGCCTGCGGACCGCGCTCATCCCGATGGCGACGCTGTTCGCCTTCGGGTTCGGCCTGCTGATCACGGGCGGCATCTTCACCGAGAAGATCTTCGGCTGGTACGGCATGGGCGACTGGCTGGTGACCGGAATCCAGAAGCAGGACACGAACATCGTGGCCACCGTGACCCTGTTCATCGCGGTCTGCGTGCTGCTGGCCGGCTGGCTGGCGGACGTGTTCTACGCCGTGCTCGACCCGAGGGTGAGGATCTGATGGCCGCTGCGCTGAACGAGGCCGACCTCGCCGACGCCGCGGTCGCCGCCACCGATACGGGCAGCGCCGGCCGGCCCTCCGGCCGCGGCAAGCTGGTCGCCCGCCGGTTCCTGCGCAACCGGTTCGCGGTGGCCGGGCTGCTCGTGGTGGCGCTGTTCTACCTGGTGGCGTTCACCTACACCTGGTACGCGCCGTGGGCCTACGACGAGCTGGACCCGGCCGCCACGCTGATGCCGCCGGACGGCACGCATTGGTTCGGCACCAACCAGATCGGCGGCGACATGTTCGCGCAGACCATGCGCGGGCTGCAGAAGTCGCTGACCATCGGCCTGCTGGCCGCGCTGTTCTCCACCGGCGTGGCCTCGATCATCGGTGCCGCGGCCGGGTATTTCGGCGGCTGGACCGACCGGATCGCGATGTGGGTGGTGGACCTGCTGCTGATCCTGCCGCCGTTCCTGATCATCTCGATCCTCTCCCCCGCCTTCCGCGGCAAGACCTGGCTGATCCTGGTCGGCCTGATCGCGGTGTTCCAGTGGATGATCACCGCGCGGATCGTGCGCGGAATGACGCTGACCCTGCGCGAGCGCGAGTTCGTGAATGCCGCGCGGTTCATGGGCCAGTCCTCCTGGCGGATCATCGTCAAGCACATCGTGCCGAACATGGCCTCGCTGCTGATCATCGACGCGACGATCAACGTCGGGGCCGCGATCATCACGGAGACCTCGTTGTCCTTCTTCGGGTTCGGGGTGCAGGCCCCGGACGTCTCACTGGGCACGCTGATCTCCGCCGGCTCGGACGCGGTGCGCACCTTCCCGTGGCTGTTCTACATTCCGGCCGGTTTCCTGGTGGCGACCGTGCTCGCGGTGAACTTCGCCGGGGACGGCCTGCGGGACGCGCTCGACCCGTCGTCGAGCCGGTCGCGGCGCAAGGAGCGCAAGCGCATCGAGGAAAAGACGAAGTCGCCGTCCGCCAGCACCGTGGGAGCACAAGCATGAGCGCCGCACTCGAACTGAGCGCGGAGACCGGCAAGCCGACCGGCACCGTGCTGGAAGTCTCGGATCTGGAGGTGTCCTTCCCCTCGGAGTCCGGCCGGGTCCACGCGGTGCGCGGGCTGAGCTATCAGGTGGACGCGGGCGAGGTGCTCGGCATCGTCGGGGAATCGGGCTCCGGCAAGTCGGTGTCCTCGCTGGCGGTGATGGGACTGCTGCCGCCGCAGGCCCGGGTATCCGGCTCGATCCGGTTCCAGGGCAGCGAACTGATCGGCCGGTCCGACACCCAGCTGTCGAAGATCCGCGGCAAGAAGATCGCCATGGTCTTCCAGGATCCGCTGTCCGCGCTGACGCCGGTGTACACCGTGGGCGCGCAGATCGCCGAGGCGCTGCTGGTGCACGCCAAGGGCTCGCTGACCAAACAGCAGGCGCACAGCCGTGCCGTCGAGCTGCTCGATCTGGTCGGGATCCCGAACGCCGCGCAGCGCGCGAAGGCGTTTCCGCACGAGTTCTCCGGCGGGATGCGCCAGCGCGCGGTGATCGCCATCGCGATCGCCAACGACCCGGATCTGATCGTCGCCGACGAGCCGACCACCGCGCTGGACGTCACGGTGCAGGCGCAGGTGCTGGAGGTGCTCAAGACCGCGCAGGAGGTCACCGGCGCGGGCATCGTGATCATCACTCACGACCTGGGTGTGGTCGCCGGGTTCGCCGACCGGCTGATGGTGATGTACGCCGGGCGCGCGGTGGAGCAGGGTCCGGTGGAGGCCCTCTACGCGCAGCCGCGGATGCCCTACACGCTGGGCCTGCTCGGTTCGATCCCGAGGGTGGACGCGCGGGAGAAGCAGCCGCTCGTGCCGATCGACGGCCAGCCGCCGTCGCTGGTGGACCTGCCGGCCGGGTGCCCGTTCGCGCCGCGCTGCCCGCTCGCGATCGATGCCTGCCGCCAGGACGAGCCCGAACTGCACACGATCACCGTGGGCGCGCCGGCCGGCACCGCGCATCGGGCGGCCTGCCTGCGTACCGAGGAACTCGCGCGGCCGGACGCCGGCGCAGCCGAGGTGTACGGGGCCGAGGTGGTCAAGGAGGCCGCGGTCGCCGCCGTGCCGCGGGCCGAGCGCGCCACCGTGCTCGACGTGCGGGATCTGCAGAAGCACTACGTGGTGACCAAAGGCGCGGTCCTCAAACGCAAGGTCGGCGCGGTCAAGGCGGTCGACGGGATCAGCTTCGACATCGTCGAGGGCGAAACCCTGGGCCTGGTCGGCGAATCCGGCTGCGGCAAGTCGACCACGCTGATGGAGATCCTGGAGCTGGCCGCACCGTCGGCCGGTTCGGTGGCGGTGCTGGGCAAGGACGTCGCGCGGCTGGACGGGAAGGACCGGCGGGCGATCCGGCGGGACCTGCAGGTGGTGTTCCAGGACCCGATGGCCGCGCTCGACCCGCGGCTGCCGATCGGCGACACCATCGCCGAGCCGATGGTCGTGCACGGCTACGACAAGGCCCGGATCGAACAGCGGGTACCGGAACTGCTCCGGCTGGTCGGCCTGCGGGCCGAGCACGCCGAGCGGTACCCGGCGGAGTTCTCCGGCGGGCAGCGCCAGCGCATCGGCATCGCCCGCGCGCTCGCGCTGGAACCGAAGCTGATCGTGCTGGACGAGCCGGTGTCCGCGCTCGACGTGTCCATCCAGGCGGGCGTGATCAACCTGCTCGACGAGCTGAAGGCCAAGCTCGGCCTGTCCTACCTGTTCGTCGCGCACGACCTGTCCGTGGTGCGGCACATCGCCGACCGGGTGGCGGTGATGTACCTCGGCAAGATCGTGGAGATCGGCGACGTGCGCGCCGTGTTCGAGGCCCCGCGGCACCCTTACACCCAGGCGCTGCTGTCCGCGATCCCGGTCCCGGACCCGGTCCGGGAGCGCGAACGCAGCCGGATCATCCTCACCGGCGATCTGCCGAGCCCGGCCAACCCGCCCTCGGGCTGCCGGTTCCGCACCCGGTGCTTCGTGTTCGCCCGTCTGTCCGAAGAGGACCGGAGGAACTGCGTCGAGGCCGAGCCCGCGCGCGAATCTCGCGGGGCCGACCATGACGTGGCCTGCCACCACGCCGGGACCCGTGACGTCGTGTAGCCACCTATCCGTTGGCGCACAAGGGAAAGAAAGGGTATTCACCATGCGACGGAGAATGGCCGCACTCGTGGCTCCCGTTGCCGCTCTGGGGCTCCTGCTCGCCGGTTGCGGCGGCGGTAGCGGCGGCAACGGACTGCAGGACGCCGGCACCCAGGGCGTCAAGACCGCCGACATCAACCCGCAGCCGCCGGACAAGCTCAAGGACGGCGGCAACCTCCAGTGGCCGATCGACCTGATGCCGGACAACTGGAACTACCACCAGGTCGACGGCACCGTGGCCGACGGCGCGTACATCGAGGGCGCCATCCTGCCCTACGTCTTCACGCAGAACCCGGACGCCTCGGTGGCGCTGAACAAGAGCTACTTCACCTCGGCCGAGCTGATCAGCCAGGACCCGCAGGTGGTCGAGTACAAGATCGACCCGAAGGCGAAGTGGAGCACCGGCAGGCAGTTCTCCTGGGAGGACTTCGCCGCCCAGGCCAACGCCCTCAACGGCAAGAACAAGGACTACCAGGTCTCGACGACGTCCGGCTACGAGGACATCGCGAAGGTCGAGAAGGGCACCGGCGAGCAGGACGTCAAGGTCACCTTCGGCAAGAAGTACGCCGAGTGGAAGGGGATGTTCGCCCCGCTGTACCCGAAGGAGCTCAACTCCGACCCGGGCATGTTCAACAAGGGGTGGGCGGTCAAGCCGGAGATCACCGCGGGCCCGTTCAAGATCAAGAGCATCGACCAGACCGGCAAGCAGGTCGTCGTCGAGCGGGATCCGGCCTGGTGGGGCGAAAAGCCGAAGCTGGACACGGTGACCTACAAGGTCGTCGAGCGTTCCGCGCTGCCGGACGCGTTCGCCAACGGCCAGATCGACTTCTACAACCTCAACAACGACATCAATCTGTTCAAGCGGGCGCAGGCCGACTCGAACGCGGTGGTCCGCCAGTCCAACAACCCGGACTACACGCACCTGACCTTCAACGGTGCCTCCTCGTCCATCCTCGCCGACAAGGACCTGCGGCTGGCCCTCATGAAGGGCATCGACACGGTCACCATCGCCAAGTCGATCCTCGGCCAGATGCAGAAGGACACCACTCCGCTGGGCAATCACCTCTACCTCAAGGGCGCCAAGGAATACGCGGACAACTCCGGCCCGTACAAGTTCGACGCGAACGCGGCGAAGGCGGAGCTGGACAAGCTGGGCTGGAAGCAGTCCGGCGACGTCCGCGCCAAGGACGGCAAGCCGCTGAAGATCCGCCTGGTGATCCCCTCGGGCACCCCGATCAGCCAGCAGACCGGCCAGCTCCTGCAGTCGCAGCTCAAGACGATCGGGGCCCAGCTGGACATCCAGCAGGTGCCGACCGCCGAGTTCTTCAAGAACTTCGTGAACGTCGGCAACTTCGACCTGACGCTGTTCCGCTGGCTGTCGAACTCGTTCCCGATCGACGGCAGCAAGGGCATCTACTACCTGGACCCGAACAACATCAGCCAGAACTACGGCCATGTCGGGGACGAGAAGCTGAACAAGCTGCTCGACACCGCCGCGCAGGAACTGGACGACACCAAGCGGGCCGAGGACATCAACGCCGCGGACCGGGAGATCTGGGCGATCGGTCACCAGCTGCCGATCTTCCAGTCGCCGGGTGCCTTCGCGACACGCAAGACACTGGGCAACTTCGGTTCGCCGGGTTACGCGAACCACCCGTACGACTACCTCAAGATCGGTTTCCTGAAGTAGCCGTGCGCGGTTGAACGAGAAGGAGCGGCGCGGACGGTTTCGCGCCGCTCCTTCCTTTGTGGACAGTAAGGTGGTTCTCCGTGCGGAATTTCCTACGGCTGCGGCCCGTGCGCCACATCCTCGTCACGAGCGCGGTCGTGCTGCTCGCCTGTGCCGCGGTGTTCGCGCTGCAGCTGGCCGAATTCGGCCGGGCCCGTGCCGCGCTGGAGGGATTCGGCCCGCAGACCACCGCCACCGTGACCGGTTCCGCCGAGGACTCGGCCACGGTGCGGTTCGCCGTACCGGGGCGGCCGGACGTCAGCGCGACGGTCGGGCTCGACAGCACTCCCCCGGCGAACGGCAGCCGCGTGCCGGTGCGCTACGACCCGGCGGATCCGTCGCGGGCGGTGATCCCCGGCGCGACCCCGCTGGTCACCGCGGACCGCGCGTCGACCTACGCCACGGTGACCGTGGTCGCGGCGCTGGCCGTGCTGCTGGTGACCGGGTTCCTGCTGCTGACCCGGTTCGTCCGGCCCGCTCGTGCCGCCGTGCGGAGCACCGTGCCGGTGCGCCGGGTCAAGCTGCAACGCGGCCTGCTCACCCGGTCCTGGCTGGAGACCGACGGCGCGACGCCGCGGTGGATTCCGGTCTACTTCTCCCCCACCCTGATCGGCCTGCCGTCGCCGGCGAAGGTCGAAGTGCTCGGCGATCTGCGACAAGACCGGCACGTCGCGGTCCGGGTGGCCGGCGAGGTGCTGTACCCCGCGGGCGCGACGCGCATGGCCGAGCCACGCGGGCGCCGCACGGACAACCCGGCCGGGCCGGACGAGGAACGCAGCGCCGCCGCGGTCCGACCGGTCCCGCTGCGGCACCAGTTCCGTACCGACCTGCCGGTGCTGGCCGTCGCCCCGGTGGCCGGGGTGTTCTGGGCGCTGGTCGACGGCAGCGGGTTCACCGGCTGGCTCGTGGTCACCGTGCTGATCGCCGCGTTCGGGTTCTGGTGGGCAGCGCTACGCGGGTCCGATCCGTCCTGAGTCCAGCGCCGCCAGCACCTCGCCCAGTTCGGTGTAGGAATCGGCCAGCCGTTCCCGCTGCTCGTACCGGTGCCGTTCCAGCCGGACGGCGGCAAGATGCCGTGCCCGGTAGTACAGCGCCCGTCGCCGGGCCTGCGGGGTGGCGACGAGCGGGCCGTAGGTCTCCCAGAACGCGTCGCGCTCGGTGCCCGGCTTCTTCGCGGCCATCCAGATGGTCCAGTCCGCGGCCGGGTCTCCCCACCAGCTCCGGTCGTGGTCGAACACGCCGGTGATCTCCAGCTCCGGGGACACCATCACGTTCACGTGCCACAGATCCCCGTGCAGCAGACGGGGTTCGGTGATCTCGTCGAGCAACGCGGCGTCCTGTGCGGCACGGTCGCCCACGGCGCGCACGTCGGCCGCATCGAGGCCGAGGTCTGCCAGATCCGCGGCGTTGTCCGCGAAGCAGCGTACGAGCGCTTCGCTCCAGGTATCGGTGTGCGGACCGGCGACGGCCCCGAAGCCCGGCCCGCGCACCCCGTGCACGGCGCGGGTGATCTCGCCGAGGCGGCGGAAGTAGGGGCGACGGGCATCCGGCGCGAAGCCGGGCAGCGCCTCAGGCGCCGGACGTCCGTCGAGGACCTCCTGCACCAGGTAGTCGCGGCCGATCACCTCGTGGGTGAAGTCCGCGGCGAGCGTGCGCGGCAGCAGCGGCGCGATCGGCGCGAAGTACGGCGTGGCAAGGTATTCGTTGCGCATGAACTGCCGTTCGGTCCGGGTCTGCCGGGCCGGTTCCGGAGCCACCCGCAGGATCACCGGACCGTCGGCCAGCTCCACCCGGTAGGTCGTGTTGTAACTGCCCAGCCCCAGCTCGGTGGCCGCGAGCACGGGGATGTCCGAGCCGAGCGCACGGCGGCACAGCAGCTCGACAAGGGGCGCGGTGAGCGGACGCTGGAACGCGTCCGCGGGCCGGTCCAGAGGGTGGAACTCCACCCGGGCATCCTGCCACGTGATCAGTGCAGCACGAGACCACGCCGCGACAGGGTGTCGGCCACCCGCAGCCGTTCCAGCTCGCGTTCGAAGCCCTCCGGCAGGGTGGCGAGCCGATGCTCGACGCCCAATTCACGGCAGGCGGTGACGAGCAGCTCGTCGTAGGCCTGCCGAGTGCCGATCCGGCGGGCGGCGGGCGTGCCGGGCGGGAATCCGGCGAGCACCCGGCGGACCCGGCGCAGATCGGCGGCGACCTGTTCCACCGGCGGCCCGGACGGAACCGGGCGGGCCCGGCGCAGCCGCCCCACGAGCGCGGGGATCCGCAGCGCAGCCCAGAACAGCGCCGAGGGAGCGAGACTGACCGCGGCGAACAGCACGAGGGTTCCGGCCGTGGTGCCGTCCACGACGCCAGTTTAGCTACCCCGGGCGGGCCGACGCGATACTCTGCCGCCGTGGCACAGTTGATCAATCCCGCTGCGTCTGACGCTCGTCACCGCGCGCTTGAAGGACGCGGTCACTTTCGCGCCTTTACGCAGAACACTCCGATGTCGCAGCCGCTCTACGAAGCACTCGGGTTTCGGCACGCCGAGACGTGGATCTACCTCACTTCGGCGTCGTGAGGGCCTGACGTCACGATTTCTGGCTCCGCACGGCGATTCTTGCGAGCCCGTACCGCGAACAGCAGGGCCACTCCCGACAGCAGCAGCGCCACGCTCGCCACGACGTCCCAGAGCGGGGCCAGCAGGTGCAGCTGCACGAACCAGCTCGGATCGGCCAGGCCGGCGAGCCGGTTCATCAGCCCGCCGCCGCCCTGGGCCACCAGTAGCAGCCCGGCCAGTTCGATCACCGGGCCACCGGCCGGTCCGCGCCGTTGCGCGGGCGATTACCGAACAGTTCCTGCCAGAGCGGGCCGACGAACAGCCACACCGCGGTGACCGTGCCCAGGCGCGGCAGCCAGTCCCACAGCGCGCGGTCCTCGCCCGGCCGGTGGATCAGGGCGATCGCGACGAGCAGCAGCCCGGCCGCGATCGCGCTGGCCAGCAGGCATTTGGCCCATTCCCGCCACTCGTGGCGCAGCTTCGCGCGGCCGCGGGGCTTGAGCGGAGGCGGGCCGCCGGCGAACCGGTGGGCGAACCGCACGTCCGCCCAGCGCACCATGCTCGGGCCGAACACCACGGAGAAGCCGAGGTAGACCGCGGCGAGCCCGTGGCTCAGATTCGGGACGGCGCCGCCGGTCAGGTCGAGCACCGTGGCGATCAGCACCACCAGGTCGAGCACCGGCACCCCGGCCAGCAGCACCGTGCTCAGCCGGCGCTTCTTCAGCCCATACCGCGCGACCAGCCCGCCGACGATCAGCAGCCAGAACGCGATCTCGCCCCCGACGACGAACACCGTCGCCGGATTTTCGGCGAGGTACTTCCCGATGTCGTTCATGTCGCCAGGGTTCCCGCGCGCGCGACGGTGCGCATCGGCAGCGGGCACGACCACCGCGTCATCAGTTCGGAGGACGCCGAGGGCCCGCGGGGCATGTTTCGATGAGGACGTGCCGCCGCGACCGATCCGCCTGCCGGCCCCGATCCGGCCGCGGGAGCTGTCCCCGCGGCAACAGGACGCCGCCATCGCCGCGTTCATCGCGATGGCCGGGCTGGTGGTCTACTTCTCCGGTGTCTACCGGCTGCTCCCCGGGCCGGACCGGATTCCGATGGCGGGGCGGCTGTCGGAGCTGGCGGTGCTGTGCGGGCTGAGCCTGCTGCGCCGCTGGGTGCCCGGCGGCCTGCTGCTGGGCACGCTGGTGCTGGCCGCGGACGTCGCGCTCGACCCGTCGCTGCCCGCCGTGGCGGTCTACACCGACCTGCTCTACGCCGCGGCCCTGTACGGCTCGCGGCGGATGAGCCGGGTGTTGATCGGAGTGGCCGCCACCGGTGGGCTCGTGGTTCTGTTCGCCGTGCTCACCGCCTCCGCGCAGTCGCAGACCGCGGTGGTCAGCGCGCTCGGGATCCTGCCGTTCGTGGTGGTGCCGGTGTGGTGGGCGACGAACGTGCGCCAGCACCGGGACATCGCCGCGAGCGAACGGGCCAACTCCGTGCAGCTGGCAAAGATCGCCGAGCTGGACCGGCGCGCCGCGGTGGCGGAGGAACGCGCCCGCATGGCCCGCGACCTGCACGACGTGATCGCGAGTCACCTCTCGGCCATCGCGATCCAGTCGGAGGCCGCGCTGTCGGTGGCCGACGACCCCGCGACGGCCCGCACCGTGCTGGGCGCGGTGCGGGAGAACAGTGTGAGCGCGCTGGAGGAGATGCGCACGATGATCGGGCTGCTGCGCTCGACCGGCAGCGAGGACCGGTACGAGACCACCGCGCCCGCCCGGCTGGCCGACCTGGCCCGGCTGGTGGAATCGGCCCGCGCCACCGGGATGGCGGTCACCGTGGATTCCACAGTGGACGAATCAACGCTGCCCGCGGCGGTCGATCTGACCGCGTACCGGATCGCGCAGGAGGCGCTGACCAACGCGGTCAAGCACGCGCCCGGCGGCCGGGTCGTGGTGAGCCTGCGGCGCCGGGGCGGCATACTCTCCGTGGAGATCGGCAACGACCTGTGCCCGGCGGCCGCGCGGACCGGCGGGACCGGGGCCGGGCTGCTGACCATGCTGGAGCGGGCGAGCGCGGTCGGCGGGACGCTGAGCGCGGGACCGGCCGGCCCCGGCTGGCTGGTCCGTGCGGAACTACCGGTGGCGGAGGGACGGACGTGACGGTCAAGGTGCTGGTGGCCGACGATCATGGGGCGATCCGGGCCGGGCTGGTGCTCATCCTGGGCAACGCCGAGGGCATCGAGGTGGTCGGCGAGGCCGCCGACGGCGCCGCCGCGGTCCGCCAGGCCCGGGCGCTGAACCCGGACGTGGTGCTGATGGACGTGCGGATGCCGGGCACCGACGGGATCAGCGCGACCCGCCAGGTGATCGCCGAGGAGCTGGCCGAGGTGCTCGTGCTCACCACCTTCGACCTCGACGAGTACGTGCACGCCGCGCTGCGGGCCGGGGCCGCGGGATTCCTGCTCAAGTCGGTCGAGGCGCCACGGCTGGTCGAGGCGGTGAAGCTGGTCGCAGCGGGCGAGGGCATTTTGGCCCCGCAGGTGACGCGCAAGCTGATCACCGCGTTCGCGCGGTCCGCGCACCACCGGCCGGACACCCCGGCGGGGCTGGCCGAGCTGACCGACCGCGAACGCGAGGTGCTGGGCTGTCTCGGGGCCGGGCTGTCGAACGCGCAGATCGGCACCCGCCTGCGCATCGGCGAGACCACGGTGAAGACGCACGTCTCCCGGGTGCTGACCAAGCTCGACCTGCGCTCGCGCGTGCAGGCCGCGATCCTCGCCCAGGAGAACGGTCTGGTCGCCGGCTGAGCTTCTCGGCGAGCTGAAAGGCGGTGAAGGGACCCTTCACGGACGCTGAGGCTGTGAAGGGACCCTTCACAGACTTGGCATCGGACAGGGGCCAGGTCGCGGTCAGCGGATCGTCTGCCCGCGCCGTGGCCTCCCGCACGGGCAGGCGGAAATCCGTGCGTAGCAAGGCACCCGGCGGGTGCGGCAGCACCACGATTACGTCCTCAGTACCGCCACCGGTGGGCGTCGAGGATCTCCTCCGGAGTCCGCTCGGCCGCCCATGCCGCATCCGAGGCCCGCACCGCGCGGAACGCACCCAGCAATTCCTCGCCCAGCACACCGGATACCCGCGGACTGGCCCGCAACGCCTCGTCCTTCTCGGCGTGGTTCGCGGGCAACGGCCGCACACCGCGCGCTTCCCGTTCCGCTTCGCTCCAGGTGCCCGGGTCCTCGCCGATCGGCTCGGGCGGGACCACCCCGTCCTCGATCCCGGCCATCGCGGAGGCAAGCACGACGGCCAGCGCGAGGTACGGGTTCGCCGAGGCGTCGGAGGCTTTCAGCTCGACATTCGCGTGCCCCTCCCCGAGCAGCTCCGAGCCCAGCACGTATCGCAGCGGCGCCTCTCGGTTCTCGACACCCCAGAATCCGTACGCCCCGGCGTAGTAGCCCGGCCGCTGCCGCATCGCGGACGCCACGCTGGGGGCGGTGATCGCGGTCAGCGCGGGCAGGTCACGCAGCAGCCCGCCGATGTAGGCGGCGCCCTCCTCGCCCGGCCCGGCGAGCAGGTTCTTGCCGTTGCTGCGCACGGAGGTGTGCAGGTGCCAGCCGTTGCCCGCGCCGGCGAGGTCCGGCAGCGGGGAGAAGCTCGCGCGCAGCCCGTGCGCGTGCGCGGCGGCGTGGACGGTCTGGCGGGCCAGCAGCTGGTCGTCGGCCGCGGACAGCGGATCCGTGGCGGCCAGGGACACTTCGAGCTGCGCCGGGCCGTACTCGGCGTGCAGCTGGCCGATCTGCAGGCCGTTCTCGGCGAAATCGTGCAGGATCGCGGCCACGAAGCCGTCGAGGCCGATCAGCGCGTGCGGGCTGTAGGCCGGGCCGGGATGGCCGGGCGTCACGGTGAACTCCATCTCGTAGCCCGCGCGGAATTCGAGACCGCGCCGGGCCGCTTCGTCCACCTGTCGCTGCAGCACCGCGCGCGGGCAGTACGGCGAGGGCTCGTCCGCCACGGTGCGCTGCCACACCGGCGCCCAGGCGAACGCAGGCTGCCCGGCTAGCCCCGTATTTCGCACATGGGGGAAGGTGGGGTGATCGGGGCTTTCGTTCTTGATCATCATAGGGTCGCGGTCCATGCGAGGACAGCGGGTCGCTTATGGACGCCCGAGTGTGGAGAAGTTGC